>NZ_VPAO01000016.1:0-77033 GCF_013419235.1 Acinetobacter sp. YH12098 | reverse complement strand
GGCGTATTGTTTGAAGAAGTCCAAGAAGCCTATACCACCCAAATCTGTTCGTGCTGCGGTGAGATCACCTCAAGTAGTCCAAAAGGTAAGACAGATCTTGGAATAAGAGAATGGGAGTGCATGAGCTATGGTACAGCTCATGATCGAGATATAAACTCAGCTCTAAACATTCTTGCGCTTGGGCATAAGCGTCTAGCTGTAGGAATCACCCTCTTTTAAGGGGGGGAGGATGTCAAATATTCCAAAATAAATTAAAACCAATATGACTGGTCAAAAAAAAAGCACACAGTTCTGTGTGCTTTTTGAAAACTTGGAAGATTTAGCCAGTGTTACGCAAACCTGCCGCAATACCCGCGATGCTAACCATCAACGCATGGTCGACTGGGGTATTTTCAGCTTGACGCTCGGCAAGGTATGCACGGCGGCGTTTCATCAGTTCGGCTTGTAGTAAATGTAGCGGCAATAAATAAGGCTTACGCACCTTCATGGATTGGTCGAGCACATCGTTACTGCTGAGTAATTTCGATTCACCTTTGAGTGCTAATAGCGTTTGTACCGCATCACGTAAACGCTGACGTAACTCTTCGCCCAACTGTTTGAGGTCTGCGTCATCAGTCAGATGAGACTCATAATACAGCGCCACATGACCATCGGCTTTGGACAAGACCATTTCCAACATATCAATCAGGGTTTGGAAATACGGCCATTGCTCTAACATTTCTTCGAGTGTCTGCTTTTGACCTTGATCAATCACTTGATTAATCGCAGCACCAGTACCGAGCCAAGCAGGAAGCATCAAACGGATTTGCGTCCATGCGAACACCCAAGGAATCGCACGTAATGACTCAATCCCACCGCTAACTTTACGTTTGGCTGGGCGTGAGCCGAGCGGTAACATTTGTAGTTCCAGTTCTGGCGTTACAGTCCGTAGGTATTTTACAAAATGCGGATTTTCACGCACGGTTTGACGATACACCTGTACCGACAGATCCGTCATGCTGTGCATGAGCTGACGCCATTCCTGTTTCGGTTCAGGCGGTGGCAATAAGGTCGCTTCTAAGGTCGCAGCGGTGTAAATTTCCAAGTTTTGTAAGGCAATGCCTTCTAATCCAAACTTGAAGCGAATCATTTCCCCTTGTTCTGTGACACGGATCGCCCCTGAAATCGAACCTGGTGGCTGTGAAAATAGGGCTTGCTGTGTCGGCGCACCACCACGGCTGATTGAACCGCCACGGCCATGGAATAATGTCAGTTGTACATCATGTTTTTTCGCAACTGCGGTTAATTCTTCCTGTGCACGATACTGCGCCCAGTTTGCCGACATAAAGCCCGCATCTTTGGCTGAGTCTGAATAGCCAATCATCACTTCGTGTTTACCCTGAATATGCTGCTTATACCAATGCATATTAAATAGGGTATTCATGGTACGGGCTGCACCATCCAAATCTTTCAGGGTTTCAAATAGCGGAACCACACGCAGGGCTTGCTTAATACCTGCTTCTTTTTGGAGTAATAACACAGCCAAAACATCACTTGGATGCTCTGCCATCGAAATAATATAAGCACCTAAACTTTCAGCAGGTTGTTCGGCTAGGGTACGCATCGTGGCTAAAACTTCTTGTACATCAGGATGTTCAATCAGACTTTGTTTAGGTTCATTCAAAAACTTAGGTAGCAGCGGGCGCTTACTTTGTAGTTCCTGAATTAAGAAGTTTTGACGCGCTTGTTCTGTCCACGTTTCAAAATTACCCAAACCTAAGTATTCAGTTATTGCTGAAATTGCTTGGCGATGACGAGTCGACTCTTGGCGAATATCGAGTTTGAGTAATTCGATACCGAAACAATTCACTCGATGAATAAAGTCGAGTAACTGACCATTGGCAATTTCAGGTAAACCGCTGTCAATCAGAGAGCGATAGCAAACCAACAGTGGATCAAGCAACTCATGGCGGCTTTTAATGACTTGGCTATCGTCCGCATCTTCGCCACGGAGTTTCAGTGCCAACCAGTGACGAGTGGCTTTGAGGCGTTCACGTGCATCACGTAGATATTCACGATACGGTTCAGGGTGGAAATGACCCAAGGCATCACTAAGCTCTTTGCTGCATTCTTGAATCGAAAGTTCCCAGCGCAGGTCTTCGATATCGCGTAAATACAGGTCGGCAGCTTTCCAACGTGAAAGCCACAGCACTTCTTGAGTAATGTTATGGGTGACGTTTGGGTTGCCATCACGGTCACCTCCCATCCATGATGCAAAGCGCACAGGGGCAACATTTAAAGGCAAGGTCTTGCCACAATGATCTTGAACCATGCCATCCAATTCACGCATGAATTTGGGTACAGCATTCCACAGGGTCTGTTCAATGGTCGTGAAGCCCCATTTGGCTTCGTCGACAGGCGTCGGGCGATGTTGACGAATTTCATCCGTTTGCCATGCCGAGCAAATCAGTTGTTTTAAATCATCCAGTACGGCTTTGCGTTCGCGTGGCGTAAGTTTTTGTTGATCCATTTTAAACAGGCAATCATTAATCCCATCATATTTCTGGATCAAGGTACGGCGGCTGACTTCAGTTGGATGTGCAGTCAGGACCAGTTCAATTTTTAATTCACAGATTTGTTGGAACAGTTGTTCTGCACTGATGTTATTGCTTTTAAATTTTTCAAATAAATGATCCAGTGGATTCGGTGAGGGTGCCTGCTCATCAAACTCACTTTGGCGACGGCTACGCACAACATTGTACTGTTCGGCAATATTGGCAAAGTTGAGAAAGTGCGTAAATGCACGGGTCAGTGGCAGAATTTCTTCATCTTTTAAATTTAAAAATAATTGTTCTAACTGTTTTTCAGCTTCAACTTGTCCATCGCGCGCGCCTTTAGACAAAGCACGAATTTGCTCTACTTGATTAAACAAATCTTGTCCTGCATGCTGCTTTAGGGTTTCACCTAATAAATTGCCCAGTAAGCGCACGTCTTCACGTAATGGAGCATCAATTTGTTGAATCATTTGTTATTTCTCCGCGTATTCCTGTCTCGACTATACCCCGAAAGTGCTGTGGCAAAAGGGGGGTACAGACAAAAGTCGGATGACTTTTCTAGGTAAATGAGCAGTAGCTATGCCATTTGTTTCAGTTTAGCCTTGAAATATTTCAGAAAATGCTTAGCTCTGTGTGCCGAGTTGATATTTCAGCATAAAGATGTCGATGGCAGAGTGAATAATGGCCTGTCGCTCTGCTGTTTCAGGTACTGGGCGCATGCCCAATAAGACTTCTTGATGGCGTAGTCCCATCAGTAGCGACACAATCAGTTCAGTTTGTCGGGCAGGGTGATCCTGCTGAATGAAATTTAAAGCTGCTGCGTCTTGAAAAAAGTTTTCCCAGACTTGGCGCATTTTTAAATGTGAGGCACGGAAAAACTGTTCCACCAAGGGACTGTGTTCGGCAGCCAACTCCAAAAGTAATAAGTCCAGTTTAATGGCTTCTGGCAAATTCATGATGTTCAGCCCCAACTCACAAATTTCAACGAAAGCCTGCATAAAATGACTTTCGCTGTGCAGATGTCGCGGGCGGGTATTCAAAATATATTCACAGGTGTCTTCAATCGCACTGGTAAATAAGGTGGCTTTGTCCTGAAAATGGTTATAGACCGTCAGTTTGGTGACCCCTGCATGTTGCGCAATCTGATTCATGCTGCAACCGTGATAGCCCATTTCTAAAAATAATTGTTTTGCAGACTCTAAAATCCGTTGTCGTTTTTCTAAGTCTTTCGGGCGGCCGACATTCATTTGCTGAAAAAATTCCAAAAAAGGCGAAAAGGTCATTGATTTAGGATAATTAATCTAATTAATGTACCGTATGGTTTATTAATTAAAAAATAACCAAATTAATTGAATAATATTCTGCCCTAAAAAAGACTTTTTATTAAGAGCGAACTTCATGAGTACGATTAAGATCACAGTTGTCAGCATGATTATCGTTTGCAGTGTGGCCTTATGGGGATGCAGCAAGGATAAAGCCCAAACGGAACAGGAAGTGCCATTTGTGATGGTGACTCAGCCAGGCGCCACACATTTTGAACAAAAAAGTTATGCGGGTGATGTACAAGCACGCCAGCAAACAGCTTTAGCGTTTCGGGTTGGCGGTCAAATCACTGAGCGCTATGTCGATGTTGGAGACCAAGTCCGAGTCGGGCAAGTCTTGGCAAAATTAGACGTCAAAGATGCACAATTACAACTCAATGCTGCGCAAGCACAGCTTGAAAGCGCACGTTCCGCAGCGCAAATTGCTGAAGATGAATTAAAGCGCTTTAAGCAATTATTGCCAGTCAATGCTGTGAGTCGTTCGCAGTACGATGCGGTGGAAAACCAATATAAAGCAGCACAGTCGAATTTAAAGCAAGCGCAATCCAATTATGATGTGAGTCGTAATCAGACCGGTTATAACCAATTAATTGCCAATAAAAATGGGGTCATTACTGAGCGTAATATTGAGATTGGTCAAGTGATTGCAGCAGGACAACCGGCATTTCAATTGGCGATAGCAGGTGAACGTGACGTGGTCATTGGTGTGCCTGAACAAGCGGTTACTGAAATTAAAACAGGGCAGGATGCATGGGTTACCTTGTGGTCGAAACCACAGGAAAAATTTGCAGGCTATGTACGTGAAATTAGTCCTGCTGCCGATCAGTCTCGTACTTATAGTGTCAAAGTGGCATTACGTGAAGGCAATAGCGCCATTCAACTGGGGCAAAGTGCACGGGTATTTTTAATGTTTAAAACCGTACCACAGCAGTTTTTCCCACCGTCAAACCGTGCTGAAATTTTAGTGGATTTAAAGCTTGAGGAAGGTGCATCACTGAAAGCCACAGAAGCGGCCGTAAAAAAAGTCGAAGCGTTCTTGTCAAAAAAACAGGGCATTGATAATTTTGTGGCTTATGTGGGGACAGGTTCACCGCGGTTTTATTTACCTCTAGATCAGCAGTTACCCCAAGCCAGTTTTGCTCAGTTTGTGGTATTGGCTTCATCTTTAGATGATCGCAATGAGATCCGCCAGTCATTAGCAGAAGAAATCCGTAAGCTTTTACCTGAAGTACGTACACGGGTTTCACTTTTAGAAAATGGGCCACCTGTGGGTTATCCATTGCAGTTCCGCGTGTCGGGTGAAGATCTAAGCTTAGTGCGTGAGTGGGCACAACGCGTGTCTGCAAAAGTCAGTGAAAACCCGAACACCACCAATGTGCATTTGGATTGGGGTGAACCAAGCAAAGTCATTAAACTGGACATCGACCAAGATCGCGCACGTCAAATGGGGGTTTCCAGTCTAGATCTGTCCAATTTCCTGAATAGTTCAATCAGTGGTGCGGTGATTAATCAGTATCGTGAGAAACGAGAGCTGATTGAAATTCGGATGCGTGGTGATCAAGCGGAGCGATTGGATGTCGGTTCTCTCAGCAGTTTGGCTGTACCGACCAGCAATGGTGGTTCAGTGCCATTGGCGCAGATTGCGAAAATTGAGTATAGCTTTGAAGAAGGTTTGATTTGGCATCGTAACCGTTTACCGACCATTACTGTGCGCGCGGATATTCGCAGTAAATTGCAACCTGCAACGGTGGTGGGTGAGTTAAAAGATTCATTTGATCAGTTACGTGCAGAGATGCCGAATGGTTATCTACTCGAAGTAGGCGGCACTGTGGAAGAGTCAGCACGAGGCCAAACTTCTGTAAATGCAGGCATGCCATTATTTCTCGCAGTTGTCATGACTTTGTTGATGATTCAACTACGTAGCATGTCACGGGCGATGATCGTATTTTTAACTGCACCTTTGGGCATTATTGGCGTGGTGTTATTCCTGTTATTGTTCAATAAACCCTTTGGTTTTGTGGCAATGCTCGGCACGATTGCACTGTCAGGAATGATTATGCGCAATTCACTGATTTTGATTGATCAGATTGAACAAGATATTCAGTCCGGGGAGTCGGCTTGGGATGCGATTATCAATGCGACGGTACGTCGTTGCCGTCCCATTGTGTTGACTGCATTGGCCGCTGTATTGGCGATGATTCCACTTTCTCGCAGTATTTTCTTCGGTCCAATGGCCGTGGCGATTATGGGTGGATTGATCGTGGCGACCCTGCTGACCTTGTTCTTTTTACCTGCGCTATATGCACAGTGGTTTAAAGTGAAAAAAACTCAGCAGAATCCTTAAAAGTGTCATAATATTGGGTGCGAAATATTGAATTTTTCTCTATAGTAGCACCTGATCTACAAAGACATTTTTAAAAAGTAAAACTACCACAAGTGCAGCGCGGCATATTGTGGTGTACGGGGTTGAATCACAGATGACAGCAGAGAGTTTAGCTAAGTATCGCCGTTATATTGCGATTTCTTATGTCTTCATGTTTTTCGCTTTATTTACCCTGATTAGTGGTGTATTTGCCTACGGTTTTGCACGCAAAGTGACTCAAATCGATTCTACAGAAGTTTGGCTACAAGCCCAAGCGCTTTGGGTCATGCGCACCGTCGTGATTTATTCCATGATGGCCATTTTTGCCGCACTGTGGTTTATTCCTTTATTTTTCTATTATTGGGACACCTATCTTTGGGTGACTGCATGCACGGTAATTGGTGTGATCTTTTCTTCGATTGCCTTTTTGTATCTATTAAATGCATGGATCCAAGGTCTATCCAAATTCGTTAAAAATAAGGCTGTTTTCTAAGTCGATTTATTTTTTTCCTGCCTACCCCTTGAAAAAATGGTTTGATTCCCCAATTTCAGACCACAGTTAAGTATTAAATTAAATTCCGTGAGGAGCATCGCCAGACATGGCTAAACGTGATTATTATGAGGTTTTAGGTGTATCTAAAACCGCAAGTGATGATGAAATTAAAAAAGCCTACCGTAAGTTGGCGATGAAGTATCACCCTGACCGTAATCCAGATAACCCAGAAGCTGAAGAAAAATTCAAAGAAGCTGCAGAAGCATATGAAGTTTTATCGGACAGCGAAAAACGTAGTATGTATGACCGTATGGGACATCAAGCTTTTGAAGGCGGCATGGGCGGCGGCGGTGGCTTCGGTGGCGGTTTTAGCGCAGAAGATATCTTTAGTCAGTTTGGTGACATATTCGGTGGCGCATTTGGCGGTGGTGGCCGTGGTGGTCAGCAACGTGCACGCCGTGGTTCAGACTTACGCTATGTTATGGAGCTTACCCTTGAGGAAGCTGTGAAGGGCGTGAAAAAAACCATTACCTTTACTGCGCCAGCGCCATGTGATGCCTGTGATGGTAAAGGATCTAAAAATCCGAATGACGTTGAAACCTGTAAAACCTGTCATGGTGCCGGTCAAGTGCGTATGCAACAGGGCTTCTTCTCTGTGCAGCAAACCTGTAGCACCTGTCGTGGTCAAGGTAAAATCATTAAGAACCCATGTAATAAATGTCATGGTTCAGGGGTTTCTGACCGTCAGCAAACTTTAGAGGTGACCATTCCTGCAGGTGTGGACAATGGCGACCGCGTACGTTTAAGTGGCAAAGGCGAGGCGATCCGTGATGGCCAAGCAGGCGACTTATATGTAGAAGTGGTGGTACGTGAACACGAAATCTTCCAACGTGATGGCGCTGACCTATATATGGATGTGCCTGTAAGCATTGCAGATGCTGCATTGGGTAAAGAAATTCAAATTCCGACACTCGATGGTCGTGTGAGCTTGAAAGTACCTGAAGGGACTCAAACTGGTAAATTGTTCCGCTTACGTGGTAAAGGTGTGAAGCCTGTACGTACCAGCATGACCGGTGACTTACTCTGCCGTATCGTGGTGGAAACGCCTGTGAACTTAACGGCTCGTCAACGTGAATTGTTGAAAGAGTTACAAGACACGATGGATGGCGATGACAATAAATCATCTCCGAAGAAAAAATCATTCTTCGACCGTTTGTTTGATTAATTGAAATGATTTGCTTGAGTTCGCTGTGATGTGAACTCAGGTATAAAAAAGCCTGCATAATTGCAGGCTTTTTTATTGAGCGTTTTAAGGTTTCGGCTGTGCTGTAGGCGGTAATAAACTCTCATAGCTCATGTCGAGCCTATAGATATTTTTAAGACGCTGTAGCTGATGACGTGCTTCAGCCTCACGACCATTAAATGCCAATAAACGTGCATATTTAATGATGTGGTATTTCGCTGGATAGCTGCGAACCAATTTTTCAGTATCCTGAATGGTTTGTTCAGAAACGATGGAATATGGATTTAAACGAATAATCGCTACCCGATGTCTAAATTCCGTGAGTAAATAGATCGGCGCATGGTTGGTGATTTTCTCCGGTGTTTTTTCATATTTTGATGCCTGACCCAGCTGAATCGCTGCATTGGCATAATCACGATAAATCACCGTAATCAGCACAGCGCCAATCACGAAAACAATGCGGATAAACCACGGAGACAGGCTCAAAGTAGCCGTCTGTGGCTTCGCTGCTTGAAGAACCCCGATAATAAAACCCGCAGGCAGTAAGAAATATGCGTAGTTTTGCGGAAACTCCAACATGGCATGAATAACGAAGACACCGACCATCAATAGGCCAATCACAGATAATGCAGACTTGGCTAACTTCTGTAATTGAATGCCCCAATAGGCGAAATAGGCCAAGAACGGCACACCAATAATGGCGCCATTCCACAATAAGAAATCCAAAATAAAATTGTGTGAGCTACGAATCCAAACAGGCCCTTGCACCGTGTCAGAGATCGAGACAAAAGCGCTACTGGTTTGATGCCAACCATAGCCAAACCAAGGCTGTGCAGCTACGGCATGCGCCATTTGTTGCCAAATGGCTAAACGAGACATATCTCCACCAGCACGTTCAGCTACGTCACGACTTTCTTGAATATTCATGTCGGATATTTGGCTCATGATTTGACTTAATTTTGGCATCAATACAATCAGTGCCACAAAGCCGATAAACCAGGCCAAGCTGTAAAACCAGCGAAGACGGATATAATCTTTGTACTGTGCATAAGCCAAATAGACTAGGACACAGATACTTGCCACCCAAGAGGTGCGAGATTGGCTGAGCACGACCCCAATTAAAATAGGAATTGCACAAGCGACCAAATAGCGGGTTTTAACTTTTTGCTGTTCATATACATATAAGCAGGCTAACAAGGACATGAGCAGAAACGTGGCCATGTTATTCGGCTGAGCAAAGTTTGCAAATGGGCGCGTAGTTCCACTAATTTTCATCACAAAAGGAAGAAACGAGTCAAAATCTAGCCACTGACATATTGCGATGAGTCCGGTCATGACCCCCGAAGCAACAAAGGTATAGCTCAGGTATAGGAAGGTTTTTTCGCGTTTTTCCGTACCTTGCGAGAGGCTGAAACCAAGATTGATACATAGCCAGAAGCTGAACACAAACAGCATACAGAGTAAGGCAATACTAAAATAATACACCTGCCCAAAAGCCAATTGGACGAAGGGAATCAGCGCTAAGAGCAACAGGGGCAAGGAAATTTTTGCCACCATGAGCTTTTCTTTAAAGAAGGTTGCCGCTAAGGCAAACAGGGCAAAGAAGGTATAAAGCTCACCGGTATACGTGGCCCAAGGTCGGTAATGAATCGGAATCAGCCATGCCAGTGCAATACAGACTGCCGCACAAAGATACAATAGGGTTTTCATGAATATTCAAGATCAATAGAACGCGCCTATCATACCGTGAAAATGCCTAAACTTGGTGAGGGAATAGTCAGCGTCTGTCGTAGAAGTTGATTTGCACAATGACTCCAGAAAATGCAGGATTTTTTTGTTTGTAACTTAGCCTGTGCATGGAGTTTTGATATAGTAAGACCAATTTCGAATCAACATTAGGAAAATGTTATGTCAGCAGCTCCACGTATTGGTATCTTGGGCGCAGGCGGTCGTATGGGACGCATCTTAATTCAAGCGGTTCAGCAAGCTGGCTATCAATTGGCTGCTGCGGTAGAACGTCCTGAAAGTAGCTTGGTCGGTGCGGATGCTGGTGAACTTGCAGGGATTGGCGCGGTTGGCGTAAAGGTTGTTGGTAACCTTGCTGAAGTTTTAAAAGATTGTGATGTCGTGATCGACTTTACTGCACCTGCAGCAACGGCACAGCATCTTAAACTTTGCCGTGAAGCAGGCGTTGCGATTGTCATTGGTACCACAGGTATGAATGATGAGCAAAAAGCTTATCTCGATGAAACAGCAACAGAAACCCCTGTGGTCTATGCAGCGAACTATTCTGTCGGTGTAAACGTTTCAATCAAACTTCTTGAATTGGCATCAAAAGTATTTGGCGATACTGTAGATATTGAAGTGATTGAAGCCCATCATCGTCATAAAGTTGATGCACCATCAGGTACAGCGCTAATGTGGGGCGAAGCCATTGCCGGTGCTTTAGGACGTGACCTAAAACAAGATGCTGTGTATTGCCGTGAAGGGCATACGGGTCCACGTGAACGTCAAACCATTGGCTTCCAAACGATTCGTGGTGGTGACATTGTTGGTGAACATACTGCGATGTTTATTGCGGATGGCGAACGTGTTGAAATTACCCATAAAGCGACTAACCGTATGAACTTTGCCTCTGGTGCAGTACGTGCAGCTGCATGGGTAGTTGGTCGTGAAGCACGTAAGTACGATATGAAAGATGTACTGGGTTTTAACGATATTGACGTATAAAAGCGCGTTAAAATCCGTTATAACAACAGCATAAAATTAAAATAAGACGATCAATGGAATGAAAAAAGTCATCTTTATGGCCTGTGCTGTCGCATTCACTGCGGCAGTACAAGCGAAAACTATGGATAATGCCAAACTCACGATTAATAAAAATAATATTAAAGTTTGGACCTACCAAAATGCTCAAAATCCTGTCTTTCAATACAAAGCTGAAACCAGTTTTGATGTGCCCATCGAAAAAGCGGTTACCCTGATTTTAGATGTGGAAAATGCAGTGAATTGGGTCCCTTATATGGGCAGTGTCAAAGTCTTATCCCGCGATGACCAGAAAGGTGAATTCAGTTTATATATGGTGTTGGATTTTCCTTTTCCCTTAAAAGACCGTGATTTGGTGGTACAAGGCAAAATGCGTAAAGATGCACAGGGCATTATTAGCATCCAAAATAAAGCGGTGAAAAAAGGTTATCCGATCAATCCCAATTATGTACGCCTCACCGACTATGAGGGCGATTGGACCTTCCAGCGTTTAGGCAATCAAAAGGTCAAAGTTTCGACCTATGGCTACGCCAATCCGGAAGGTTCCATTCCGCTCAGTTTCGTGAATATGTTTGTGCAGCAACAGCCTTATCAAATGCTACAAAAAATGAAAGTGCAGTTGGGTAAAAGCAAAACTGCAACGGCATTTCCCGAAATTTTAAAATAAGCAGCAGTAATGATTCAGTTCAATATGAACGATCAATGACTTTGCATCTCAGGCAGGCGAAAAGCAGTCAACTGCTGCATGTGCTGTGCTTCTGGAAGTTTGATACTGAGTAAGGTCTGTTCTGGAAATGGATGCGGATGTAACTTAATTTGAAATTGCCGCGCGGTCATTTGTTCACAGGCAAAGCGAAGTTTGGCTTGCTGCGGCATGATATTCATGCCGTTTTCAGATTTGGCTTTATAAATATATAGCTGCTGATGTAACCCGCCGCTGGTGATCGGTTGGATCTGCTCAAGTTCATATTGCGTCAGTTTTTGGGCACTCAAAAAACCTTGAATTAAAGATTTACAGATAAAATTCTGCTGGCTTTGGGCTTGAGTGTGCTGTTCGGGTTGGCACGCCATAAGCGTGAGTGTGCTGAAGATGATTAGACCCGCTCGAAACTGCGTGAAGTCATTCATTTAATTGTCCCCCTATCGTTATTTTTGAGATATCAACCTGATGCATTCAGATTAAATCTGTTAACTTAATGGGTACAGATACAAAAATGATTAAAAAAAGGGTACAGATGGCTTTTCAATATCAGCAGCTTGCGCAGCAGTTGGCACAGAAAATTTATAGTGGTGAATTGGCCGCAGGGCAGCGTCTGTATGCGCTACGTCAATTTTCACAGCAGCATCAGATCAGTTTAAATACCGCGAAACGCTGCTATGAATTACTTGAAGCGAAAGGCCTGATTTATGTCAAAGAAAAGTCTGGTTATTTTGTGCAATCCTCACAGAAAGCCCAGCAAATTGCCGTGCCGAATCATCCTGATTTTGATTCCCGACCACGTGAAATTTCGAATTTAGAATTGCAAATTCAGATCCATGAAGCATCTGCAAATAGTCGCCTGATTCATTTGGGTTCAATTCAGTTGTCCCCCAATTTTGTTCCTGTTGAAGCAATCAGACGTTCAATCCAAAGGGCATTAAAGCATTGTAAACCAGAAGATTTTTTATATAACAATCGGCAAGGTCATCCACAATTGCGTGAAGCTTTGTCGGCACATTGGGCTGAAGATGGTTTTTACATGCCTAAGGATGATATTTACATCAGCAATGGTTGTATGCCTGCTTTGTCAGTGATGTTGCAAAATCTGAGTGCGGAAGGGGAGAGTGTCATTGTTCCGACGCCGAACTATAACGGGCAATTGCAATTATTGGCTTTATTGAAGCGGAAAATTGTTGAAATTCCTGCCAATACGGAAGGTTTTGATTTAGATCGTTTAGAGCAGGCGATGCGGGATTCAGGCGCGAAAGTATGCTTATTGACTGCAAATTTTCAAAATCCTTTGGGTTTTTGTTTAAGTAATGAAGATAAGGAACGAATTGCACAACTGGCTGAAAAATATCAATGTTATGTGATTGAAGATGATATTTATGCTGAGTGTAGTTTCAATGCAAAGCGACCATTGCCTATCAAATATTGGGATCGGGCGGGCTACGTGATCTATTGTGCGTCGATTTCAAAATCTTTATCGCCTTCTTATCGGGTGGGGTGGTTTTGTCTTCCACCACATTTGCAACATTTGCGTCCGAAATTACTTTTGCAAAATGATTCGGTGAATACGCCTTTGCAGTTAGGACTTGCCGATTTGATTTTTAGTCGTGCGTATCGCCAACATCTTGCTGAATTGCGTCCTAAATTAATGGTGCAAGTCGAGCAGTATCGTCAGTATATTTACGATGCTTTTCAAGGGGTTGATATCCGTCTAAATCGGCCTCAAGGCAGTTATGCTCTGTGGTTGCAGATGCCTGAACAAATAGACAGTTTGGCGCTGTATTACCATGCGCAAAAACATGGCATCAATATTGTGCCAGGTTTAATTTTTGGTGAGGACAATCGTTATAACAATTGTATTCGCCTAAATGCAGGGCATGAGCTATCGACAGAAATTCAGCAGGCCATTTTGTTGCTTGCAGATTGGGTGCGTAAGGAATGCAGAAACACAAATGTCATCTAGATTAATGAGTCCATAAAGCATACAAAAAAAAGCCTGCATGCAGCAGGCTTTTTGGGCTTAGATTTTTAGCGTTAAAAATCAGCTTTCAGCACAATTCGATAACGCACATTTCCTGAATGCAAACGTTCAATCGCTTCATTCACCTGAGACATTGGATACATTTCAATTTGAGGTGCAATATTTTGACGTGCGGCGAATCGAAGTAATTCACGCAGTGCCGCAGGAGAGCCAGTTGATGAGCCTGTGACTGATTTAGCACCACTGATCAGCATACCTGCGGGGATTTGCATCGGCTCAAGTGCTAGGCCGAGCATGTGAACGCTTCCATTCGGTGCCAAAGTTGAAAGATAGGCTTGCCAATCCAACGTCACATTGACCGTGCTTAAAATTAAATTGAACTTACCACGTTGTGCTTTAATCGCGGCAAGATCACGACTATTCACCACATGGTCAGCCCCCATAGCTTTAAGTTCATCGGTTTTATCTAAATTTGAACTGAACGCGGTAATTTCACAGCCCCAAGCTTTCAGCAGTTTAATCGCCATATGACCTAAACCACCAATGCCGATCACGGCAACATGGTGAATGGCCTGAATTTGGTGCTGTAAGATGGGATCAAATACTGTAATCCCACCGCAGAGCAGAGGGCCAGCACTGGTTGGATCGAGATCATCTGGAAGCGGAATAACCCATTGCCAGCCCGCACGGACTTTGTCGGCAAAGCCACCTGCATGACCGACGATCGTCGCTGTCTTGGTTCCGGTACATTGGACTTGGCGACCATCGATACATGGGTCACAGTGTTGACAACTTTCTGCTGTCCAGCCAATGCCCACACGTTGTCCGATTTTCAGTCCTTTGGCTTCGCTGCCGAGTTGGGTAATGGTTCCAATCACTTCATGCCCTGGGACCACAGGATAAACCGAAGATTTCCAATCATTTTGGATAATAGAAATATCTGAGTGACAAAGACCGCAATACTCGACTTTGACTTCAACCTGATGGGCTTGTAATTCACCTGCATCAAATTGGTAGGGAACAAGGGCTTCACCACTGTTCATTGCTGCATAGGCGTGGATCGTGTTGTTACTCATTATTCTATCCTTTCTGTTTTTGAGGTCATTCTTCGTGCGTGTATTTAAAGTCACAGTGATTTTCATGATCATTGACCATGCCGATGGCTTGCATCAGAGCATAGCAAGTCGTCGGGCCGACAAATTTAAAACCATGCTTTTTTAATGCTTTGGACATGGCCTGACTTTGAGCGGTTTGTGCAAGGGCGCTGCGATATTCAACTACATCATTATTGGCAATTTGACCTTCGACAAAATTCCAAAGAAATTCCACCGGATGAATCCCTTGGGCTTTTAACTGTTGCCATGCTTTGGCATTATCACGAATGGCAGTGAGTTTGCCGATATGGCGAATCAAACCTGAATCTTGTAATTTTTCTTGTAATTGTAGGTCACTCAACGCTGCGATTTCGGCAATGGGATATTGAAAAAAATGCTGCTGATAGCAGGCCCGCTTTTTCAGCACAGTGATCCAAGACAGCCCCGCTTGTTGTCCTTCAAGACATAGCATTTCAAAGAGATGCTGCTCATCAAAACTAGGTTTAGCCCACTCAGTGTCGTGGTAGGCAATATATAAAGGATCTTCGGAGCACCAAGCACAGCGTTGTATCGTCATGTTGAATGCTCCTTTTGACTTAAATTTTAAAGACAGTCCATTGATCGTTTTTATTGTCCCAATACAACAGTTCCGCTTGATCGAGATCGGCAAATTGAATCCATACATCTTTACCTGATTTGTCTGCGTAGCCGGTGCTGATGAGTAATGCTTCTTCAGTGATCTCCATGATCCAGCCCTGATAAGACTGTCCATTGAGGCTGATTTTTTGTTGATTACCAGATTCTGCAAATTCCACCAGACGATTGATCAACGCTTCTGACATGTATGTTTCCTAAAATTAACGTAAATACGGATAGGGGTTAACGGCATTGCGACCTTTACCACCCAAGTAAATGCCATAATGCAAATGTGGTGCAGTATGTCGAGCATTGCCAGTATTACCTACATAGCCAATGACATCACCTTTTTTGACATAGTCGCCGACATTTAAGCCACGTTTATGACCATCAAGATGCGCATAATAATGCCAAGAACCTGCGGGCCCCATAATCCATATCACTTTACCACCCAAATTGTTATTACGTAAGTCAGCAACTAAACCTTCTGTAGCACTGAGAACTTTTGTTCCACGTGGAACAATAATATCAATACCTTCGTGGCTTCGTCCTTGGCTACGCGCTGCGCCCCAAGTATCCTTGAGCGCACTTCGTTTGACTTGATGAACAGGAACAGGCAATTGATTGGATAAACGCATGCTTTGTAATTTTTTCACTTCATGTGCAGGCAATGTACTGCCAGATGGTTTGGGTGGAGTCGACGTACAGGCGCTGAGTAAAAGCAAAATAAAACCAATACCGCCGAACAACCCTCTGCGAAGCTGAAAAAATCCTTGAGTCACATTTGTCCCTATTCAATTGATGAGCAGTTCAAAACTATGGCATAGAATGGCTTTCGAGTTCTAGCGTAGAAATGAGTTTTTTCATGGCGGTTGGAATACCGAGTGCAATGGCTTGTATCGGGCTAAACCACTGTCCGTTGCATTCAATCGCTAAATGCTCTTTTTGATCGGCAGCAACGCTAAACACTGTAGCCTCTAAAAGCCAAGTGAAGTGGGTAAAACTATGCGATATTTGCACTTGAGTAGTGGTAGGTTTCAGTCCAAGCTGCTGAGTGTAGGATTGAAACTCATGGGGTTGATCAAAAATAGGTAAACACCACAGACCACCCCATAGACCGCTATTCGGACGTTGTATCCACAACCATTCTCCTGCAGATTGAATCAGCATGACTTGGGCCTCTCTCACTGGAACAGGCTTTTTAGGCTTTTTATAAGGTAATTCAGTCTCTAAACCCTGAGCATGTGCTTTGCAGTGCTGCTGCATAGGACAATATAAACAGAGCGGCTTTTTCGGCGTGCATACCGTTGCACCAAGATCCATAATCGCTTGGGTATAATCGTGGTTGCGTTCAGTGGGGCAGAGCTCTGTCGCCAGTTGCCACATGGCCCGTTCATGTACAGGTTTCGATAAATCATCTTCTATAGCAAAGAAACGAGACAATACTCGCTTGACGTTGCCGTCCATAATCACGCCATATTGTCTTAAACCCAAAGACATCAGCGCACCCGCGGTAGACGGGCCGATGCCCGGTAGTTCCATCCACTGCTCAAGATTGCTTGGAAAATGTCCCTGACGTGCAACAATTCCTGCGGCTTTGTGTAAGTTCCGAGCCCGTGCATAGTAGCCTAAGCCAGCCCAATAGGGCGCCACATCATCCCAAGAGGCATGGCCTAAATCTTCAACAGTCGGAAATCGTTGAATAAATCGATCAAAATATTGTAAGACGGTTTTGACTTGAGTCTGTTGTAGCATAATTTCTGAAACCCATACTTTGTAAGGGTCATCCTTCACTTGCCACGGTAAGTCATGACGACCATGGACATCAAACCAGTCGAGAAGGGCATCAGAAAAGTTAAACATGCAATACAGTCAAAATTGAAAAAACCTGCCTAGTATACATCTTTCAATAGGCATTCTTTTTGTTCAAAACGAAAACTGTATATCAGGGGAAATGCAAAAATAGTGGCCATCAAAAAAGGAGCCGAAGCTCCTTAGTGAGTGTAAAATTTTAAAGTTTAGCTTTTAAAGCCCCAGCGGGTATCAAGCGCCAATGTTTGGTTTTCATAACGTGGAATAATGTGAATATGCACATGTTCAGTGGCTTCGCCAAAAACTTGTCCATCATTAAACCCAATATGAAAGCCTGTAGGTTGATAGCGTAAATTTAATTCATTACGCGCTTGTTCAAGTAAGGACATTAAACTTTTACGTTCTTTATCAGTAATTTCAAAAAATGAACCAACATGACGTAGCGGGACAATGACAGCATGCCCTTTAGACAGTGTATGTGGTTCAGGAAGTACAACACCAAAATCATTTTTTGCAATAACGTCATATTCGTCAAAATTGCAATATGGACAATTGAGATCTGTCATTGTGCTCTCCTCATTTTTATAAATTAAATATCGGTATTGGTTCTTAGCGCTTTAAGAACCAAGCTGGCGTGCTAACAAGGCATACATGGCCGCTAAGCTTTGTTGTTCTGCAGTAGCGTTATAAGCTAAATCTACGCCGTTGGCTTTGGCGCGTTCATCCGCCATCGGGTTGCTAAAGCCATGTTTTGCACCTTCAAAAATATTGATTTGATACTTCACTTGGGCAGCATCCATTTCATTTCTAAAGGTCGCAACATCTTCTAAGCTCACCATCGAGTCGAGCTCACCATGTTGCACTAAAATCTCTGCTTGGACTTGTCCTGTTTGTGCAGGAGTCGCTGTAGCAAGTGTTGCATGGAAGGTCACCACAGCTTTTAATGCAGCACCTGAACGAGCTAAATCCAGCACGACTTTTCCGCCATAGCAAAAGCCTATAGCTGCGAGTTTATCTGCATTTACTTCTTTTTGCTGTGCCAAAGTGTTTAATGCAGCAGACGCACGGGTCACGATGGTGTCGGCATGATCAAAAGTCTGCATCATCCATTCATAAGCTTGCTTGGCATCTGTAGTGACTTTTTTGTCACCATACATATCCAAAGCGAAAGCAGCATAGCCTTGTTCTGCCAATTCACGTGCACGTTGTTCGGTATATTCATTGCGTCCCCACCATTCAGGTGCAACTAACACACCTGCGATCGCAGTGTCTGACTCTGGAGCAGCAAAATAGCCAAAAAGTTGAGTTCCATCCGCTGCTGTATATTGAATTTCGCGAGTCTTAATTTTAACGGTCATGGTCAAATCCTTATGTGCGGCTACGCAGTTGATGAAGATTTAAAATAAAGGGAAATTGGTTTTTGTGAAATAAATATAAGATATCAATGTGAATTTTAAGTCAAATCAATCAAAAAAATTGTAAAAGAAAATAATGGTACGAAGAAATATTGAGGAGCACCGAGATTTGTCGATGCTCCTGTAGGGGGTATTGTTATTTAGAGAGAACTTCGATGAGCTCTACATCAAAAATCAGTGTGCTGTTTGGCTCAATGACGTCTGCTGAACCAATTTGACCATAACCTAAATTTGCAGGAATGAAGAAGCGATATTTTGCACCTTCTTTCATCAACTGGAGACCTTCCGTCCAACCCTGAATGACTTGGCTTACTTGAAACATCGCAGGTTGGTTACGTGCAATTGAACTATCAAAAACAGTGCCATCAATTAAGCGACCTTCATAGTGAACTTTCACTGTTGAATTGGCTTTAGGTGACTTACCTTTGCCAGCTTGAATGACTTGATACTGCAGGCCAGATTTCGTGACCTGAATGCCCGGTTTTTTGGCATTTTCAGCAAGGAAAGCTGAACCAATGGTGGCATTCGCATCCGCTTTTTGCTTCAGTTCAATCAGTTGTTTCGCTTCGGTTTGCTTTTTATATTGGGTTAAGGCACGGGTCATTTCTTCATCTGTTAATGACGAAGCTTGACCTTTAGATGCTGCCTTTAAACCTGCAACAAATGCATCAATATCCAAATCCTTAATGGATTCAGCATTACTGCGTCCCATTAAATAACCAAAACTATAACCCACTTGTTCTGCAGCACTACTTTTATTACTGACATCTTTGGCAAATACAGTGCTTGAGCAGAGTGCCAAACACAATATACTGATCTGTAATTTCATGACCGAGTCTCAAAATAAAGCAGGAGAGCGAAAAGCTCTCCTGTACCGGTTTTATTATTTAACTTCAATGAGTTCTACATCAAAAATTAAAGTACTGTTCGGTGGAATCGTTCCTGGAACACCTTGAGCACCATAACCTAAGTTTGAAGGAATATATAAAGTGGCTTTACCGCCTTCTTTCATTAACTGTAGACCTTCAGTCCAACCTGGAATTACTTGGTTCAATGGGAATTCAATTGGCTCGCCGCGCTGTACTGAACTATCAAATACTGTGCCATCTACTAACTTACCTGTGTAGTGAACTTTAACAACTGATGTGGCTTGCGGTTGTTTACCTGTACCTTCTTTCGTTGTTAGGTACTGTAAACCAGAAGCAGTGGTTTTAACCCCAGCTTTACTTTTGTTTTCTGTTAAGAAATTATCGCTGCTACTTTGTGCTTGCTTATTGCTTTCGAGCTGCTTGTTTTGCATTTCTTGCTGGAACTCAGCATATGCTTTTTGTAATTCTTCTTCAGTATATGCAGGTTTTGCACGAGCATGACCCGCACGAACGCCAGTGACAAAGCTATCAATATCTAATTCTGGAGGCGTTTGATGGGCAACTTCATAACCAAGTGCATAACTGATTTTAGCGACAGCAGAAGCATTTGCAGCTGGTTGAGTTGATGTTGCTGATTGCGTAGCAGGTGTTTTAGTTGCATAGTAAACAGGAACAAGTGCGGCACCGCCGAGTAATACAGCGACAGCGATAGGTAGGGCCTTACTCATATATTTTCCCACAATTATTTTATATGTAAAAAGTTGCTGAAATTCTAGCAGACTTTTCCTGTTCAGCGCTTACCTATCTCTATGATCAGGTAAGGTGCAGGAAAGATCATCATAGTCATGTTCTTATTTTTATACTATAACGGTATGAATATATAAAACATTTTTTATACAGAATGATGCATGCAACATAAATTTCGAAAATAAAAAAAACCACCGTATTCGGTGGCTTTTTTGAATAGGCTTGAATTAGTCTTGGTCTTTTGAAGCTTTATAACCATAAGAATAGTTATAGCCATAACCATAACCAGCTGAGCTACGTTGAATGTCATTTAAAATAATACCATTGACCTTCACACCCACTTGTTCAAAGCGGTTCACGGTTAACTCTAGTTCTTTCAACTGAGTTTTCGCATAACGAGCAATCACCAAATTCACACCAGCATATTGCGAAATAATGAAACCGTCTGTCACCGCAAGTACAGGAGGGGTATCAATGATCACATGATCAAACATCGGTGAAATCAAATCTAAGAATTCTTTGAATTTACCAGAACTTAAAAGCTCAGATGGATTAGAAGGGCTTTTACCACGAGTAATCACACTCAAATTTGGAATTTCAGTGGTTTTAATGATGCTGTCTAGATCACGCTGACCATTTAAATACTCAGAAAGACCTGGTTGGTTGTCATGATTGAAGTATTTGTTCAAATAACCACGACGTAAATCGGCATCAATAATTAAAACACGTTTATCGCTTTGCGCAAGAATGGTAGCTAAATTGGTTGAAATAAACGATTTACCAACTTCTGGTGCTGGCCCCGAAATCATGATCAGGTTATTTTTTGCAGATGTCAGTGCAAAGTGAATGGCAGTACGCATACTGCGCAGGCTTTCAATTGCAATATCATCGCTATTTTTAACCGCAAGTACAGGAATGGTCTTTTTCTTCTTCAGTAACTTGATGCGACTTTCTTGAACAGGGGAACGTGGCACAGTGGCATAAACCGGAAGATCCAGATTATTTTCAATTTCTGAAGAATCTTTAATTCCTGAGCGAAGCATATTGCGAACAAGAGCAATTAATACACCAATAAAGCCACCGACAAATAACGATAAAATCAGAACAATTAATTTTTTCGGCTTGATTGGTTCAATCGGTTCTACAGCAGTATCCACAATACGGACATTACCAATTTCCCCTGCTTTTGCAATACGGAGTTGTTGGTAAGAGTTGAGTAGAGCGGTATAGAGTTGCTGTTTCACTTCAACTTCACGATAAAGCTGTAAATAGCGGCGTTGTAAATCTGGAAGTTTTTTTAATGTGGCATTTAGTTCAGCAATTTTGCTATTAATTGCCCCCAATTGTGCATTCATTTGCTGCATCACTGGGTGTTCGCTGGTGTATTTTGCAGACGCCTCAGCTACTTTTTGTTCAAGCTGTGCTTTTTGGGTTTCGAGTGTAATACTTTGAGTTAAATACAACTCAGACTCTTTAGTGACATCTACCGTATTAAACTCTTGACGGAATTTGTTAAATTCGCGTTCCGCAACATCCAGTTGTTGTTTTAGTTCAGGTAGTTGCTCATCCAAAAACTTTAAGGTCTGCGCGCTTTCAGCTGAACGGCGTTCAATATTTTGCTGGCTATAGGCTGCTAAAATTGAATTGAGTACTTGGGTAATATGTTCTTTATCTTGACCCTGATAATTTAATCCAAGGACACCGGTCATTTTCCCTTTTTCAGCAACCGAAAAATTCTCTAAAATATTATCAACTGCAGCAGGTAAAGATTGCTTTTGAATTAGGTAGTGATCTTTTAACTTGTCGCGGGTAAAAATCGAAATATCCCACGATCCATCAGTGGTACGTAATGAATTCGCTTGATTGAGCTTCGCAGTCAGAATTTTTTCTTCAGTTTCGGTATCTATCAGTGTAATGAGATTATCTTCGAAGCTTAAACTGAGGTCTTTATCACGATATACGTTAGGCACATTAAATTGACGGACTTCAAAACTTTTTTCATCGTCTTTAAAAGTTACTGATTTATTTTTATATTCTGTGACATATTCATGCGGGGAAAATAAGCGATCAGTGAAAGAATTTTCTGTACCGGAAATTTTTAGGTCGAGATGTAAACTCTGAATGACATTACCAAGAACTAAACGTGATTTAAGAATCTCAATTTCTGCTTGGGCAGATTGTTTTTGATCAATCATGCTTGATAGATCACCCAAGAGTGCTGCTGAAGTTCCTTTACTTTCCTCAACCTGTACCAGTGCATTTACTGCGTAGGTATCAGGCGTGGTTCTTAAATAAAGCAGGGCACAAACGAGACTTAAAATTACACATAAAGCAATTAACTTCCACTGTGCAATCAGAGAGAAAAATAATTCTTTTAAATCAATTGTATCTTCTGTATTGGTATTTTGGCTCATAATCGTACATCAAAAGTTAAATTTGTTTAGTCCAATCTGCAACGCAAGATTGGATCAGTTCTGAGGTCTGGTCAAAAAAAGCTTGATCGTGCTGATATGGGTCAGGCACATTTTTACCTTGCCAATGACCTAAACGAAAAGTCTTTCCCTTTGCAAATGGCCATGTCTGTTCAATATGCTTTTGTTGATTTGAACTCATGACCAAAATTAAATCTGATTTTTTGATCAGTTCAGCATTTAATTTTTGGGCAATATGTCCACTCATATCGATGCCAATTTTTTGCATACAGTATTGAGCTTTTTCATCTGCTGCATGTCCAATCATACCTGAGATTCCAGCTGAATAAATATTCAGGTCGGGATGATCTTTTTTTAGGAGATACTCCGCCATAGGACTTCGGCAAATATTACCTACACAGACCACCAAAATATTTTTAAATAACATTATTGGCCCAATCTGTCCAAGTTATAGATGATATTTGAGAAAGGAATCACTTGATTGATTACACGCTGCCAGCGAGCTAAACCAGATGCATCAACATACACAATATCATTGCTGCGCATTTTGAACTGGTTAGCGAGCCCAAAGTCACCGATACTGGTTAAATCTAAATGGTAAATTTCAGTCATCGGGCTATTTACATCGCTACGCACTACGTAGATTTTACCTCGACTTGCTGAAAGTGAGTTAATCCCTAGACTTTCACCGAGGACATCACTGAGGCTCATGCCTTGTTCACGCATTGGTAACGATTGGTTTTTGCCAGACTCTCCCATCACATAAATTTTTTGGTTTTCACGTGAGTTGACATAAATTGTGTCATTTGGTTTGATGAGTAAGTTGTGTAAAGAATATCCAGCTTTTTCAAGTTCAATACTATTGAGTACATAACTTTGACCATTTCTAACTAAGGTTAAAGATGCATTGTCACCAAATTGACTATTTACTCCGCCCGCCATACCTAATGCAGTATAAATACTAGTTGGTTGGTCGGTTAAATTAAACTGACCACCTTTCATCACGTTACCTTGAACAGAAAAACGTTGGCCTTGGTAGGAAAGTACCCGAACAATCACATCTGGGGTTTTTAAGTAACGAGCAAGTTGACTGCGTAATTCCTGATTGACTTGTGTCAGCGATTTTCCGGCAGCTTTATATCGGCCAATAATAGGGAATTGGATATAGCCACTTTGATCAATTTGGTAACCATTTGATTTAATCGCTTCTGCATTGCTTATTGTATTTGTGGGTGGTGTAATTTCAGGATATGCCCATAAATAAATAGATAAAATATCACCCGGATTTAAACGATAACTTTTTTGTTGTTGATTGAATAGATGGGCAAAATTTTGCTGATTTACTTGGGCGGGTTGAACAGCAACTAAATTTTCTTGAGTTAGTTTAATAACATTGACTGTCGAGCCTAAATCAGTCTGAAATGTACCTTCCTTAGGAAGGTCATAGGTTTGTAAGCCTGAAGTAATGGCACAACCCGTCATACTCAGACTCAAAGCTAACATACAGCTATAACGATAGTAACTCACTCGAATACAAATCCTATTTATAAAATTTTTGAATCATTGAAATACGGGTTTAAGTACCCAAATTACTCATTTTAGAATGTTAAGTTTATACTATTCACCTCGTAGAATATAGCTTTACATTTGTTTTAAATCGTAAGTTTAATCAACACTTGTATGGATAAATATCTTTTTAAAGATCTTGTTGTTAGTTAAATTTTTTTAAATATACAAAGTTGGTTTTATAGGGGGAGTTGTTTAATCCAATAAATATTGTTGATTAAAATTACAGTCCTCATAGAACATCATTACACAATCGAAATTTGATTTTCTGATATAATTTAACGCTATTTACAACATAACGATGATTGATGATTCATCGATGACATAGGCTTCAGTATGTTACAACTCTCCGAATTAAAAATTGCCATAATCGGATTAGGTTATGTCGGTTTACCGCTAGCTGTTGAGTTTGGAAAAAAAGTTCCCGTGGTGGGCTTTGATATTCATCAGAAGCGTATTGATGAATTACGTAGCGGACGTGATCATACCCTAGAAGTTTCTCCTGAAGAATTAGCACAATCAGCTCAATTAAGTTACAGCGCAAATTTAGAAGATTTAAAAGACTGTAATTTCTTTATTGTTACAGTGCCAACCCCGATTGATGAATATAAACAACCAGATTTAACCCCATTGGTTAAAGCTTCAGAAAGCATTGCAAAAGTGTTGAAAAAAGGTGATGTGGTTGTCTATGAATCAACGGTTTATCCGGGTGCAACAGAAGAAGTCTGTATTCCTGTTTTAGAGAAAAATTCAGGCTTAATATTCAATCAGGATTTTTATGCAGGCTATAGCCCTGAACGAATTAATCCGGGTGATAAATTACACCGGGTAACCAATATTTTAAAAATCACTTCGGGTTCAACACCAGAAGTGGCTGATTATGTTGATGAAGTCTATAACCTGATTATTGAAGCGGGTACTCATAAAGCAGCTAGCATTAAGGTTGCAGAAGCAGCGAAAGTGATTGAAAACACTCAGCGTGATGTGAATATTGCCTTAATTAATGAATTGGCATTGATTTTCAATAAAATGGGTATTGATACCGAAGCGGTATTACACGCAGCGGGAACAAAATGGAACTTCCTTCCATTCCGTCCGGGTTTAGTCGGTGGTCACTGCATCGGTGTTGACCCGTACTATTTAACGCATAAAGCCCAAGCGATTGGCTACAACCCTGAAATTATTTTAGCGGGTCGTCGTTTAAATGATGGTATGGGCGCTTACGTTGTGACTCAGCTAGTGAAAGCCATGCTGAAAAAACGCATTCAAGTGGAAGATGCCAAAGTCCTCATTTTAGGCTTAAGCTTTAAAGAAAACTGCCCGGATATCCGTAATACCCGTATCATTGATATTGTGAAAGAACTGCAAGAATATCATGTCAATGTTGATGTATATGATCCTTGGGTGGATGCTGCTGAAGCTGTGCATGAATATGGGATTCAGCCTGTACAAATGCCTGCACAAGGTGAGTATGATGCTGTGATTTTGGCAGTCGCGCATGAGCAATTTAAAGACATGGGCGTAGATGCCATCCGTGCTTTGGGTAAAGCTGATCATGTGTTGTATGACTTGAAATACGTGTTATCTCAAGCTGAATCTGATCTTCGTTTGTAAGGGGCATACCAAATGAATCAATATCAACAGGTATGTGAACACCTTAAAACAGCGCCTAAAACATGGCTGGTAACGGGTGTTGCGGGCTTTATTGGCTCGAATCTTCTCGAAACATTACTTAAGCTCAACCAAACCGTAGTGGGTTTAGATAACTTTGCTACAGGTCATCAGCATAATTTGGATGAAGTGCAAAGTTTAGTGACTGCTGAGCAATGGGCGAAATTCAGTTTTATTGAAGGTGATATTCGCCAATTTTCCGACTGCCAAAAAGCCTGTGTTGGCGTGGATTATGTCTTGCATGAAGCCGCTTTAGGTTCTGTACCGCGTTCAATTGCAGACCCCATCACCACCAATGAAACCAATATCAGTGGTTTCTTAAATATGCTCACCGCAGCACGTGATGCGGGTGTTGCTAGCTTTACTTATGCGGCCAGCAGTTCAACCTATGGTGACCATCCGGCATTGCCAAAAGTGGAAGAAAATATTGGTAATCCACTTTCACCTTATGCGGTGACCAAGTATGTAAATGAACTCTATGCCGATGTGTTTGCACGTGCATACGGTTTTAAAGCGATTGGCCTACGTTATTTTAATGTGTTTGGTCAACGCCAAGATCCAAACGGTGCTTATGCGGCAGTGATCCCGAAATGGACGGCATCGATGATTGATGGTGAGGATGTCTTCATCAACGGTGACGGTGAAACCAGTCGTGATTTCTGTTTTATTGATAATACGGTTCAAGCCAATATTTTGGCGGCGACAGCATCGGATGAAGCGAAAAACCAAGTGTATAACGTGGCTGTGGGTGACCGTACTACGTTGAATGAGTTATATCGTGCCATTCAGGTGGCACTTGCTGAAAATGCGGTGAACTTTGAGCGCGATCCTGTGTACCGTGATTTCCGAGCTGGTGATGTACGTCATTCACAAGCCAGCATTGCCAAAATTGAGCAAGGCTTGGGTTATGCACCGCAGTTCAAAATTGCCGAAGGCATTCAACTGGCGATGCGTTGGTACGTAAACAACTTAAAATGATATTGAACAGATGATTGCGAAAATTTTCGCAAAGTATCAGTCGATTGGGCTAATTACCTTAAGTTTACTGGCAGGTGCGATAATGACATTTATCGCACTTCCTGTTTTAACACGCCTATATTCTGTTGCTGACTTTGGGGCTTACGGGATTGCATTGGCGATAGTCAGTGTACTTTCAACTGTAGCCAATTTGCGTTTGGATCAAGCGCTATTAGTTGCCGAAGAAGGTGATAAAAAAAGCCTGATCTTTGAAGGGGTAGTATTTTCAACTTTCATCGCGATTGTTAGCGGCATTGTTATTAGTTTTATTCTAAATATTGAAATGGCAGGGGCTGTTGCCACAGGCATACTTGCCAACACTTTGATTCAAAGTCTGTATAACTATCAATTTGCAGCGCATAAAGAATATTTTTGTGCAGGTTTAAATATTTTTAGAAGTGCCATTGTCGTGTTGGTGCAACTCTCGTTGCCATTCGTGATGCAGATCAGCTTGGCGAATAGTTATAACGTCAGCTCGATTATCATGATTGTGGCGGTGCTGATTTATTTACTAAATAATCAACTGTATCAAGTGAGTTGGCAAGCATTTAAACATTACAAAGATTTTATTTATGCCAATACACCGCATGCCTTGCTGAATAGTTTTTCGCATAATTTGCCTTACTATGTGGTGTCGCATTTTGTCGGTGTGCAGGCGATGGGCTTCTATGCCATTGTCGAAAGGACTTTGCGTGTTCCGATTAATTTGATTTCGCAAACTTTGCGTCAGTTCTTTATTCGCAAATTTAAAACCACGGATTCCAATCAAAGTGCTTTAAAGGCGAGTGTACTACTCAGTCTGGTTTCACTGCCATTATTTGCTTTGGTCTTTGTATTGCCTGAATCTTTATATTTATGGGTTTTTGGCAGTGAATGGGTGGGTATTTCGAGCTATTTCCAAATTTTAGCTTTGGGCTATTGGGCGATTTTCTGTAATCCGCCAAGCTCAGCTTTTCTGATTGCTAAGCGCAATAGCCAAGTGCTGTTTAAGTTGCAAATCGTAGAACTCATCATTAAGTTCGCTTTATTTGCAGGCTTCTATGCAGTCTTTGCTGATAAAGTATATATGTTGCTTGCGGTGCCTGTAGCACTGATCATTTATAACTTTGCCATTTTATATGTGGTGTGGAGAAACAAAAGCTGATGTTTTTTAAACTGTTAAAACTGATGAATTGGTTCACTGCACAATCCCGTCAGCAATTTTATAATGTGGCTTTTGGCACCAAATTTCGTTATTTCGGCAAAGCCTGTACGGTCGATATTAGCGGACAAGTGAAAATTGGCAACAATGTTTATATTGGCGATCATGTCAGTTTAATTGTCGAGCAAGGTGCGAGCTTAGAAATCGCGGATAACAGTTTTATTGGTGAAAGTTGTTATATCAAATGCTTTGGTGGCAAGGTGTCGATTGGTAAAGATGTCAGTATTAACTCTAAGTCATTTATCAATGGCTGTGGCGGTGTGAGCATTGGCGATAACACCCGTATTGGCACGCAAAGCATCATCATTGCCAGCAATCATAAATTTGGTGAACCTGATATTTTGGTGAAAGATGCGATTACCAAACAAGGGGTCAGTTTAGGTGAAAATATTTGGCTTGGTGCGCGGGTGACGGTACTTGATGGCGTGAAAATTCCAAATGATTCGGTGATTGGCGCGTGTAGCCTCGTGTCGAAACCTTTGGACGACTCGGGTGTCTATGTCGGCAGTCCTGCCAAAAAAATTAAATCGCTGTGATCTTATTTTTCATCCTGCATCGTGACTGCGGTTTCCATATCGTAAAGTGTATTTTCAGCGTAAAATAGCTGACTTATTTTCCTCCTTTTAAGTTGCCTCGCCTCATTCAGGTACTGTGTATGTCATTTATGGTTTCTGCTTTTCGACAGCTGTTTGATTTAGCTTATTTTATGGTAAAAGGCAGTGTGGCTTATGCACGTAAAAAAGGTGTGAAAGTTGGTGAAAACTGCCGAATCTATATTAAAAGTTGGGGCTCGGAACCGTTCTTGGTCAGTATTGGCGATCATGTGACGGTCACTTCAGGAGTGAAATTTATTACCCATGATGGCAGTACCTGTTTAGTCAAAGATGAGCAAGGGAAGCGCTATCAACGCTTTGCGCCGATTCAAGTCGGTTCTCATGTATTTATTGGGGTCAATACTATTGTAATGCCGGGTGTAAGCATTGGCTCCAACGTGGTGATTGGCGCAGGCTCGGTGGTGACCAAAGACATTCCTGATCACAGCGTGGCGATTGGCGTACCTGCCAAAGTGGTATCCAGTTTTTCCGATTATCAATCCAAAATTCAAAGCACCTGTGCCAGTGACAGTGAGCTTGCTGGCATCACGGATTATCGTGAGCGTGTTGAGCATGCCATGGCGATTCAAGCCTCAAAAACACTGCATTAATATTCTCCCATTTTAAAATTTAGGTCTGCATATGTTGAATAAAGTCATGTTCTTTTTGCCGAGCTTGGGCGGTGGCGGTGCAGAACGTACAGTCATTCAACTCGCCAATAGCTTTGCAGAACAAGGTCTCAATATTCATTTGGGCGTGTGTAATGTCACAGGTGACAAAGCCAAGCTATTACCCGAAGTGAGTTCTAAAATTGAATTGGTGAATTTTAATTGCGGTCGGGTGATGAATAGCATCACGCCTTTAAAAATAAAAATGAAAGCTGAGCAATACGACTGCTTAGTCGCAACGCAAACCCACACCAATATTGTGGCAGGTATTGCGAAAAGACTCGCAGGTGTTAAAACGCTATTAATCTTCCGTGAAGTATCTACGCCGTCCAAAAACTTAAAATTGCAAGGTCTTGCCAAATTTTTGCTGAAAACTTTGGTGAATTGGACTTATCCCATAGCACAGCAAGTGGTTTGTGTTTCCAAAGGGGTTGAAGCCGATTTTCGTGAATATTATGGCTATAAAAATAATAATCTGAGCACGATTTATAACCCTGTATTGGACGATGCCTATTTTGAAAAACTCAAAGCGCCAGTCACACACAAATTTTTAAATGGTGACCATAAAGTGATTTTGGCAGTGGGGCGTCTCACTGAAGCAAAGAACTTTGGTTTTCTGATCCGCTCCTTTAAAGCCTTGCATGATCAGCATCCTGAAACCCGATTATTGATTTTAGGTGAGGGCGAACTGCGTGCAGAGTTTGAAGATTTGGTATCTGACTTAGGTTTAAAAGATGTCGTGGATTTGCCGGGCTTTGATGCCAATCCATACGCTTATTTTAAATATGCATCGCTATTTGTTTTAAGCTCGAATTGGGAAGGCTTGCCGGGTGTACTTATTCAAGCCTTAGCCTCTAAAGTGAAAGTGGTGAGTACCAACTGTCCAAGTGGACCAATGGAAATTCTAGAAAACTCTAAGTTTGGTTTATTGGTTGAATGTAATGATCAGGCAGGTTTAACCCAGGCGATGCAACAGGCAATTTTTGCTGATTATGTACATTATTCAGAAGCTAATTTTGAAGCCCATATTCAGCAATTCCACAAAGCAACGGTATTGCAGCAGTACTTAAACATGATGGAGTCTGCAACATGAGCAAACCGTTGATGGTGCATGTGATCACCAACTTTGCAGGGGTGGGCGGTGCTGAGATGATGCTGGCACGCTTAATCCAGCAAACTGAACATGACTATCAGCATGTGGTTATTGCATTGATGAAAACCTCCGAGGTGTATCAAAGTACTTTAGATCGATGTCAGTCATATTATGCATTGGGTTGGAATGGAATCAATACGCTGGGGACGATTCAAAAACTGCGTGTTTTACTCAAACAATTACAACCGAAAACCGTGCAATGTTGGATGTACCATGCCAATGCATTGACAAGTTTAAGCATTATTGGTTTAGCCCAAAAACCAAAAGTAGTTTGGGGTATTCATCATTCGCTTGCTTCTCCTAAAGATGAATCGATCAGTACCAAGATTGCGTTGGGCATAAGCAAAATACTGTCACAGCAACCTAGTGCTATTATTTATTGTGCGCATTCATCCATGCAACAGCATCAGGCCTTCGGCTTTAAAAATGGCAATAGCCAAGTGATTGCCAATGGCGTGTTTCTCGATAAGTTTCAGCCGAATTTACAGTTAAATCAGCCTACGGTGATTGGTTTTGCAGGGCGTTATCACACGGCCAAAGGCTACCCCTATTTGTTTGAAACGATGGGCTTACTGAAAGATAAAAATATCATCTTTAAAATTGCTGGCAGCGGCGCGAGTTTAGAAAATCCTGAAGTAAAAGCCTTGTTTGAGCAGTATCAGCTAGATGCCGAAAAAGTGCATTTGCTTGATCAAATCTCGGATATGCCTGCTTTTTATCAATCCATTGATGCATTTCTCATGACCTCAATTACCGAAGGTTTTCCGAATGTGTTGGTGGAAGCGATGGCATCGGGACTGCCATGTATCAGTACCGATGTTGGCGATGCCAAATATATTGTGCAGGATTTAGGAAGTATTGTTCCACCACGTAATGCGCAAGCTTTGGCAGATGCGATTTTAGCCTATACACAAAAATCAGAAGCAGAAAAACAAAGCTTAAAACAAGCCGTGCGTGAGCGTGTAGAAGCACATTTCAGTATTGAGCAAGTGAGTCAGCAATATATGCAAGTTTGGGAGCAAAGCCGTTGAAATTTCTGATGATCAGCAGTTTTCTGCCTTCTGTTTTAAATTTCCGCGGGAAACTGTTGGAAGCTATTCATACGCAAGACTATGAAATTCATATTATGGCGCCTGAGTTTGCATCATTTCCTGAAGAGCAGCAAAAACTGCAAGCCCTTGGCTATCATCTGCATGAAATTCCCATGCAGCGCACAGGCACCAATCCGCTGGCGGATTTAAAACTGTTAAAACATCTCTATCAGAAGATCCGTCAAATTCAGCCGGATTATGTACTGTCTTACACGATCAAACCTGTGATTTATGGCACGCTTGCGTCATGGCTTGTGAAAGTACCGCATCGTTTTGCTTTAATTACAGGTCTGGGCTATGCCTTTCAAAATGTGGAATCTGGCAAGCGTAGTCTGTTTCAAAAGCTGGTGCATGGCTTATATACACAAGCGCTCAAACGTAGCGACAAAGTTTTTTTCCAAAACCCAGATGATTTAAAGCTGTTCCAAGAGATGCACTTACTGGATGTTAGTAAACCGACGGTGGTGGTGAATGGTTCGGGTGTCAATGTACAAGACTTTGATGTATTGCCTTTACCGCAAAATGATGTGGGGACAGTTAAAGCCTCATTTTTACTTATTGCACGGCTTTTGGGTGATAAAGGTGTGCGCGAATATGCTGAATCGGCGCGCATCATCAAAGCACAATATCCTGAATCGGAATTTCATTTGGTCGGTTGGATTGATGATAATCCATCAGCTATTTCTAAAGCCGAACTCGATGAATGGATTGCCGATGATCGCCTCAAATATTGGGGCAAACTCAGTGATGTCCGTCCTGCAATTGCGGAAAGCTCGGTCTACGTGTTGCCCTCCTACCGTGAAGGCACGCCACGTACGGTATTAGAGGCGATGGCTATGGGACGGGCGATTATTACCACCGATGCACCAGGTTGTCGTGAAACGGTATCGCACGGTGTGAATGGTTATTTGGTCGGGGTGAAGTCTATAGATGATTTGGTGCAATGCATGCAATACTTTATTGAAGATCCAAAATTGATTGAATATATGGGGCAGCGTTCGCGAGAAATCGCGCTGAATAAATATGATGTGCATCAAGTGAATAAGCATATGCTGGCTGAAATGGGTATCCATTAAAGGCGATTCACCCAATTTAAGAGGCGATCCAGATGACTTTAAAATATATAAAAAGTGATTTATACCGTTATACGGGCAATCTTGGTTTTAAATCATTTTTGAAAACTTATTTATTCAATCGTGGTTTTAATTTTTCATTTTGGCTGCGTTTGGCCAGTGCAAAATCATTTTGGGCAAAGTTGGCTTATCCCATTTATTATTATAAAAAAAAGCAGTACGGCATAGATATTCATACCACAACTCAAATTGGATATGGTCTGTTTATTGGTCATGGCGGGCCGCTGGTTGTTAACCCTACGACTGTGCTTGGCAATAATGTAAATTTATCGCAATTTACAACGATTGGTGCCAATGGTGGCCGTCAAGCAGCAGAAATTGGTGACAATGTTTATATTGGGCCGAATGTTTGCATCATTGAGCATGTCAAAATTGGCAATAATGCCACTATCGGTGCGGGCAGCGTTGTGACGAAAGACATTCCTGAAAATGCAACTGCGGTAGGAAACTACGCGAAGGTGATCAGCATGAATAACCCGGGTCATGCAGTCAATCGTCGTTGGACCGATCTCTAAACGACTATATTTTCGGGATCTTTTGGAATGGGCAATACTTGAGTCCCTTTGACGGTTGAAAATATTTTACAAATCTGATGGTCTCGAACAGGGTATAATCATTGCTATAAATGGATACCATTCCCCCATCTTCATCTAATCTTAAGAGTGAACCATGTTAAAGCGTTTATTGGATATTGTTATTGCATCATCTGCGCTGGTGCTGCTGTCTCCTGTTTATGCTTTGGTGGCTTATAAGGTGAAAAAGAATTTAGGTTCTCCTGTTTTATTCCGTCAGCTACGTCCGGGTCTGTATGGCAAGCCTTTTGAAATGGTGAAGTTCCGCACCATGAAAGATGCACTAGATCTCGATGGCAATCCATTGCCAGACAGTGAGCGTCTGACCGCATTTGGTAAAATGCTTCGTGCCACCAGTTTGGATGAAATGCCTGAACTGTGGAATGTGATTAAAGGCGATATGAGTATTGTCGGACCAAGACCATTATTGATGGAATATTTACCGCTCTATAATCGTGAGCAGGCCAAACGTCATAACGTGCGTCCGGGCATCACAGGACATGCTCAAGTGAATGGTCGTAATGCCATTTCATGGGAAAAAAAGTTTGAACTCGATACGTGGTATGTGGAAAATCAGTCTTTATGGCTCGATTTTAAAATCATGTTAAAAACCGTGAAAAAAGTGATTGCCAAGGATGATATCAGTGCCGAAGGTGAAGCCACCACGACCAAATTTACCGGCACACCGGAACAAAAATAATGACAACACTCTATGCGATTTATGGAGCTTCAGGTTGTGGGCGTAGCCTGATGCCTGTTGCACGCCAGCAATTAGCACGTGAAAATGATGCTTCAGAAATTGTATTTATTGATGATGCCTTAGAATCGGTTGCAGACGTAAATGGTCATCGTGCCATGAATTACCTCGCATTTTTAAATGAAATGGCTTCAGAAAAATACGTACAAATTGCCATTGCCAATAGTCATGTGCGAGAAAAGATCGCTCAGCGTTTAAAGATGGATGGCATTCAGCTTTGGTCGATCACTGCGGACAATGTGGTTTTAATGGATCAGCTTGAGCTCGCTGAAGGCTCTGCTTTAAGTCCATTTGTCACTATTGGCTCAAATGTCAGAATCGGTAAGTGTTTTCAAGCCAATTTATACAGTTATGTTGAGCATGATTGTGTGATTGGGGATTTTGTTACTTTTGCGCCAGGCGTAAAATGCAACGGCAATATTCATATTCATGACCATGCCTATATTGGTGCGGGTGCGATGATTAAGCAGGGTACACCTGATCAGCCTTTAGTGATTGGTCGTGGTGCTGTGGTGGGTATGGGCGCTGTGGTGACCAAAAGCGTGCCTGCGGGCGTAACAGTGGTGGGAAATCCTGCCCGTATACTGACCAGTAAATGATAAATTTAGGAAAAACTCATGTTAAACACTGCATTTGAACCTTGGCCAAGCTTTACTCAAGCAGAAGCCGATGCGGTATCAAAAGTCCTTTTATCCAATAAAGTCAATTATTGGACAGGACAAGAGTGCCGTGAGTTTGAAAAAGAATTTGCAGCATTTGCACAGACGCAGTATGCCGTCGCTGTAGCGAATGGCACAGTCGCACTGGATTTGGCCTTAAAAGCCCTTGGCATTGGCACAGGCGATGATGTGATTGTTACCTCACGTACCTTTTTAGCTTCGGCAAGCTCGATTGTGACTGCAGGTGCCAATCCTGTTTTTGCCGATGTTGAGCTGGATTCACAGAATATTTCACGCAGTACCATTGAAGCTGTGCTTACTCCGAAAACCAAAGCCATTATTTGTGTGCATTTGGCGGGTTGGATGTGTGATATGGATCCGATCATGCGGTTGGCTGAGGAAAAAGGCTTTTTTGTGATTGAGGATTGTGCCCAAGCGCATGGTGCAATGTACAAAGGAAAATCAGCTGGTTCCATCGGTCATATAGGCGCATGGTCTTTCTGCCAAGACAAAATCATGACCACGGGCGGTGAAGGTGGCATGGTCACTACCAATGACGAAAGTCTGTGGAAAAAAATGTGGTCATATAAAGATCACGGTAAAAACTTTGATAGCGTGTATAACAAGCAACATCCACCGGGCTTCCGCTGGCTGCATGACTCATTTGGCACCAACTGGCGCATGATGGAAATGCAGGCGGTGATTGGCCGTTTACAGCTCAAACAAATGCCAGAATGGACTGCAAAACGTAATGCTAATATGGTGCGTATCCAAGCGGCGTTTGATAATAGTCCGTATTTTACTGTAGCAAAACCATCTGTTGAATATGTGCATGCAGCCTATAAATGCTATGTTCACGTCAATGTCGATGCATTACCCAACGGCTGGTCGCGTGATCGAATCATGGCAGAAATCAATGCATTGAATGTGCCTTGTTTTAGCGGCTCGTGTTCAGAAGTGTATTTAGAAAAAGCATTTGATGGTACGCCTTGGCGTCCTGCGCAGTCTTTACCGCAAGCTAATCAGCTCGGTACAACAAGCTTAATGTTCCTTGTACACCCAACATTGTCTGAGCACAGCCTGCAGAAAACCGTGGATGCGATCCAAGCGGTGATCGCAAAAATCTAAACCTGAAAAGAGCGTATAATATGCGCTCTCATTCGCTTTACTGACCCCATTTGAGCATCTTGTGAAAGACTTTATCCGTTCTATAGCATCATTACCGCGTCGCCAAAAACAAATCGTTTTGGTGCTGATGGATATCTGTATTTTACCATTGATGATGTGGCTGGCTTATGCCATACGTTTGGCACGCCCCAATGTACAGGTCATGCAAGGACTGGATGCTTGGTACATATATGTCGGTGTGGTTGGCATTCTGATTTTTGCTTTGCTCGGTATTTACCGTGCAATTGTGCGTTCATTTAATGAAGACTATTTGCTGCGAATTTTAATCGGAACATTTATTCAAATCGTGGCCTTATACACGATTAAAAAATTGAATGTTGCATTTATTCCCATGAGTATTCCGCTCATGTATGGCTTTATGCTGTTTTCATACATGTGGTGGAGCCGTGCCGTCATTCGCTACGCTACTCTTAAAACTTTTGCTAAGAAACAAAGCCGTAAACGTGTGGCAATTTATGGTGCAGGCTTAGCAGGTCAGCAAATTGCAGCAGCGCTAAACCGTTCAGATGATTATTTACCTGTATGTTTTATTGATGATAAACGTTCTTTACACGGGCAGTCTTTAAGTGGGTTAAAGATTTATTCACCGAAAAAAGCACAAAAGAAACTCGGTAAATTTGGCATTGAAGAAGTTTTACTTGCCATGCCATCGGTAGGGCGTGCGCGTAAGAAGGAAATTATTGAATCCTTTGAAGCCACTGATGTCAAAATCATGGAATTACCGGGTGTCACTCAACTGGTCGATGGTAAAGTCAAAGTCTCTGATATCCGTGAAGTGGATATTATTGATTTACTCGGCCGTGATCCTGTACCACCGAAGCCTGAGCTTTTAGAGAAAAATATCAAACATAAAGTGGTGATGGTGACAGGAGCAGGTGGGTCGATCGGCTCTGAGTTATGTCGTCAGATAGTGAAGCATCAGCCGAAATTGCTGGTGCTGTTTGAAATGTCTGAATTTGCTTTGTATTCAATTGATCGTGAATTGCAGACTTCGGGTGTACAAGTTATACCAGTATTGGGTTCTGTCACCAATCAGCAAAAATTAGAACGTATATTGCAACAGTATGCGGTACAAACGGTTTATCATACAGCAGCCTATAAGCATGTGCCTTTAGTCGAGGCCAATCCTTTTGAGGGGATTTACAATACTTCGATTGGTACGCAGCGTAGTGTTGATGCAGCTGTAGCCCAAGGTGTAGAAACCTTTGTTTTAATTTCGACAGATAAAGCCGTACGCCCGACCAATGTCATGGGCGCTTCGAAACGGATGGCGGAACTCTACTGTCAGGGCCTAGCGTCGACGAATCCAAAAACGCAAATTAGTATTGTACGCTTTGGTAATGTACTTGGTTCGTCAGGTTCTGTCGTCCCTTTGTTTAAAAAGCAGATTGCTCAAGGCGGGCCTGTTACAGTAACGCACCCAGAAGTCACGCGTTATTTTATGACGATTCCTGAAGCAGCTCAGCTCGTGATTCAAGCGGGTGCGATGGGTACAGGTGGGGATGTATTTCTGCTAGATATGGGTGAGCCGGTTAAAATTGTGGATTTGGCCAAACAAATGATTCGTTTGAGTGGTTTTCGAGCAATAGATGAAAATGGTCTAGGCGATATTGAGATACAATTTACCGGTTTACGTCCGGGTGAAAAGTTATATGAAGAGTTGTTGATTGATGCGGATAATGTTGAAAAAACAAAGCATGAGCGGATTTTAAAATCGTTTGAAAAGTATAGAGAATATGATGAAATAACTTTTATTTTTTGCGATTTAAAGAAATTATGTTATAGCAATAATTTATTGTTATTGAATGATATACTTACTAAATATGTTGATGGTTATTTATGTAAGTAATTCTTTTTAGTTATTGAGTAGATTAATAACTATAAATTTTTACTAATTAGAGGTAGAATGAAAAATAGGATATTAAGTAATACTCTATATTTGTATTCACGTCAAATTATTATAATTCTGATAACATTATATTCAATGCGTGTCGTTTTGAATGAACTTGGTATTGAAGATTTTGGCGTTTATGGAGTAATTACAGGTTTTGTAACTTTACTGGCTTTTCTACCAGGCAGTATGGGAGCAGTAACTCAGCGATTTTTTTCTTATGCTATTGGAGAAAATGATGATAATAAGTTAAAAACTATTTTTAGTATAAATTTAATTATATATATAGGAATGGCATTAATCGCCTACTTTTTATTGAAGACTATCGGATTTTGGTATGTGCAAGAAAATTTGAAACTACCAGATAGTCGAGTACAAGCTGCGATATCTTTATATAACTATTCTTCACTAGCATTTGTTGTGTCAATTTTTACAGCACCTTTTATATCAATATTAATAGCACATGAAGATATGCATATATATGCATTACTTTCTGTGGCGGATGCTTTGTTGAAATTTATAATAGTATTATCTTTAGCGTACACAAATTATGATAAACTTGTCTATTATGGATTAATATTATTGATTTTATCAGCTTTTGTAGCTGTTAGTTATATAATCCTTTGTCTTAGAAAATATAAAGAATGTCAATTAAAAAAAATTTATTGGAATAATGATATATTTAAAGAAATTATAGGTTTTACATGGTGGACTTTATTCGGTCAACTTAGTACGGCATTTAGAAATCAGGCTGTAACAGTACTTATTAATCAAATTTTTAATCCTGCTACAGTAGCTGCTAGAATTATAGCTTTAAATGTTGCAAACCAAATAGCGATTCTTGCTACAAATTTAAATACTAGTCTCTATCCTCCTATAGTCAAACATTATGCTGCTGGGGAGAATAGAGAAATGATGAGTCTAATTCATAATGGGTCTAAGCTGACTTTCTTTTTAATGTGGATGTTTGCATTACCATTGATAATAAAAATGGATTATATTCTGAAGCTTTGGCTAGTCAATCCACCTCCTCAAGCAGTTATATTTTCTCGATTAGCCATTATTGAAGGTTTAATTATAGCTTTAGCTCTTCCTATCGCAAATGCTGCTAGAGCTCCAGGAAAGATGGCTTTGTATGAAATTAGCTTAGGGTCTGTACAAATTTTAATATTTTTTATAACATATTATTTTTTAAAATCAGGTTTCAGCGCTGAGTGGGTTTTTTATATCGCAATTTTAGCTAATTTGTTAATGTTTTATTTGAGGTTGATATTAGTAAAATATCTTATTGGTTTTAAAATTTTTGTTTATTTTAAAAATGTTCTCATACCAATATTTCTTGTTGTTATAATATCGACTTTTGTCTCTAAATTATTAGAAATAATTATTTATGTGGATAATTTTTACACTGTATCTTTATATATTATTTTATCCTTACTCTTTTCAATTATTTTAATCTATTATGCTGGATTGAGTAAAGAATGGAAAAGTAAAGTAAAGAATATGGTATTTAAAAAATTTAAGCGCGGGAAAAAAATATGAAAGTTCTGGTTTTAGGTGGAACGGGTGCGATGGGAATCCATCTCTGTGATATGTTAGTAAAAGGAGGACATGATGTTAATGTTACTTCTAGAACACGTTCAGGTATCACTAATAGTATCAGATACATCCAAGGAAACGCACAAGAAGACACATTTTTAAATAAGCTTTTATCTCAAAAATGGGATGTTATTGTTGATTTTATGTTTTATTCTACATCCCATTTCCAAAAACGTTATGTGTCTCTATTAAAAAATACTAACCAGTATGTTTTTATTAGTTCAGCACGTGTATATGCTAATTCAGAAGAATCTATTACCGAAAACTCTCCTCGATTACTAGATGTAAGTACAGATGAAGAGTACTTACGAACAGATGAATATGCACTAAGTAAAGCCAGACAGGAGGATCTTTTATTTGCTTGTAAAATGAATAATTGGACAATTATTAGACCTTATATAACCTATGATAATGAACGTCTCCAATTGGGGGTGTTAGAGAAAGAAGATTGGTTATATAGAGTATTAAATGGTAAAAGTATTATAACCTTAAAAGAAATGCAAAATAAAAGAACAACCCTAACCTCAGGAAGGGATGTAGCACGCGGAATTTTAGCATTATTAGGTAGTCAAAATGCATTAGGTGAAGCATTCCATATTACCAGTAATGTTAGTTTAACATGGGGGGATATCACAAATATTTATATAAATGTTTTGAAAGATAAAGGTTATAACCCAAATTTGATTGAAGATGACCTGAAAAATTTTAGTTCTTGGAGAAAAGCAAAATATCAAATTTATTATGACAGATTATATGACAGGACATTTAATAATGATAAAATTAATAACTTTATAAATACATCTGAGTTCATTAGTTGTTCTGATGGATTGGAAGAATGTTTACTTAATTTTATCGATAATCAGCAATTTGTCTTTAAGCCTATAAACTGGAGAGAAGAGGCTTTAAAAGATAAAGTTGCCGGTGAATTTACTCAATTAAGTGAAATTAGTAGTTTTAAAGATAAAATTAAATATTTATTATTCAGAACAATTCCGTTAATGATGACTAGGATGAACTAAGCAATGATTGATTATTACTCGACACCAGAAAAAAATGCATTAATTGTAATATCGTTGTTAAAGGCACATGGTATTCGTTATGTAATTGCCTCACCAGGAAATACTAATACAGCATTAATTGGTAGTATACAAAAAGATCCTTTTTTTAAAATTTATTCAGCTGTAGATGAAAGGTCCGCTGCTTATATGGCTTGTGGACTTGCAGCGGAAACCAATGAAAGTGTGGTAATTAGTTGTACAGGAGCTACAGCATCCAGAAATTATGTACCGGGTATGACTGAAGCATATTATAGAAAGTTACCTGTATTGGCAATTACTTCTACACAGCCTGTTGGACGTATAGGACATCATGTAGCACAGGTCATTGACAGATCAACAATTTCAAAAGATATAGCTAAATTAAGTGTCAATTTGCCTATCGTTAAAGATCAAGAGGATTTTTGGGAATGTGAGGTTAAAGTAAATCAAGCGATTTTAGAATTAACTCGTAATGGTGGAGGGCCTGTACATATTAATTTGCCTACCACGTATAGCCTTCCATTTACAAAGAAAAATGATATCACTTGTAGAAAAATATCTAGATTTAATTATTTTGATGAATTACCTAAATTAGATAATTCTAAACGTATATCTGTGATTGTTGGCTCACATAAAAAATGGACTCAAGAAGAAGTTAAAGCATTAGAAAGTTTTTGTGAAGTCTATAATGCGGTGGTTTTTTGCGATCATACAAGTGCCTATAAAGGCAAATATAGTTTTCAAGTTTCATTAGCAGCAGCTCAAGAACTCCATAATAAAATTGACTTAAAATCTGATATAACATTACATATTGGAGAGATAACAGGTGATTATCCATTATTAAGTCTGGCGGGTTCAGAAGTGTGGCGTATAAATCCAGATGGAGAATTGAGAGATACATTTAGGAAACTAAAATATATTTTTGAAATGCCAGAACAACAATTTTTTCTAAAATATGCTCATGCTATTAAAAAAGAATCAAATCATGATTATTATGAAGCATGTGCTAAATTTATACAAAGTGTACGTGATAATATTAAAGATGTTCCTTTTTCAAATGTATGGTTAGCATCTAAGTTGGCTTCAAAAATTCCTGAAAATTCTGTAATCCATTTTGGGATACTTAATAGTTTAAGAACCTGGAATTTTTATAATTTACCCGAAAGTGTAGTAGGTTATTCAAATGTTGGAGGTTTTGGTATTGATGGAGGAGTTTCATCTTTATTGGGAGCCTCACTCGCGCAACCGAATAAACTTTTTTTTGGAGTAATTGGGGATTTAGCATTCTTTTATGACTTAAATGCTATTGGTAATAGACATACAACTAATAACATACGAATTTTATTAGTAAATAATGGCAAGGGGACAGAATTTAGACAATATAATCACCATGCTGCACATTTTGGTGATGACGGAGATGAGTTTGTCGCCGCTGCTGGCCATTATGGTGCTAAATCAACGACACTTGTCAAAGAATATGCAAAAAGTTTAGGTTTTGATTATATTTCTGCAAATAGTAAAGATACATTTGAAGGTGTTTATAAGGAATTTATTAATCCATTAATTAATAAACCTATGATATTTGAGGTCTTCACTGAAAGTATTGATGAAAGTGAAGCCCTAAAAGTCATGCATAGACTAAGTACTAATTCAGGAAATCAAGTTAAAGCTATTTTAAAAAAGATTATGGGTGGAAAGAATATTGAACTTATCAAGAGAGTAATGAAGTAATGAAGATTGCAATTTTAACGCAACCATTGGGACATAACTATGGTGGCATGTTGCAAGCGTGGGCACTACAACAAGTTGTTACCCAACTGGGTTATAATGTGGTTACGATTGATCGTCAGCCAGCTAAACAGAGTCTTGCATATCTTTTCATACGGTTGGCTTATAGAGCTTTGTTAAAAGGATTGGGTAAAGGGAAATCACCTATCTTTATAGAATCGAAAAAAAAGGTTGCCTATAAAAATACCAGAGATTTTATTAGCACAAATTTAATCATGTCAGAACCTTTATTTAGTACGCTACAATTAATCGAGCATTTTGATGACATTGGGTATGATGCTGTTATAGTTGGCAGTGATCAAACTTGGAGGCCTAAATATTCACCTTGTATTGAAAACTTTTACTTAGATTTTTTAGAAAAAAAGAAAATTAAAAAAATTGCCTATGCATCATCATTTGGTGTGAGTGAATGGGAATATGATGCTGAATTGACAGCTAGATGCTCAAAGTTAGCTAACTTATTTGATTGGATAAGTGTCAGAGAGGATTCTGGAGTTGAGCTATGTAAAAAATATTTTAATCTAGATGTAGATCATGTTCTCGATCCAACTTTATTATTAGGTCAATCTTATTATAAAAAACTTATAGGTCAAGATAGGTTAGATTCAAAAAGTAGTGGTATTTACACTTATATCCTAGATCCTAGCAGTGAAAAGACACAATTAATTGAATCTTTCGCTAAAGAGCATGCAGAAAAGGTTTATAGCTGCCAAGCGAAATCTTCTATTGAGGATTCAATTGATCATCATGATATTATGATGCCAGATCCAAGAGATTGGCTTGCTGGATTTGCAAATGCGAAATATGTCATTACTGATTCATTTCATGGGGTTGTCTTTTCAATAATTTTTGAAAAACCATTTATTTGTATAGTTAATGAAGGACGTGGAGCTTCAAGATTTTCTTCACTATTCAAAACCTTAGGTCTTTCAGCTGATTTGAAAGAATACTCGTCCAAACTGACACATATCAAAGCCATAGATCCAAGGCTTATTCAAAAATCAATTAATCTGCTTAAAAGAAAGCTAGATTTGGATGTCTAACTATTATGCCGTTTATCTCTGTAATTGTCCCTATTTATAATATGGAGAAATATATTGTTGATTTGTTGGAATCTCTAGTAAATCAAACATATAAAAACTTTGAAGTAATCTTGGTAAATGATGGATCGACTGATCAAAGTTTAGATATTTGTAATCAATATGTTAAGTGTGACTCTAGATTTAAGCTATATTCGAAAATTAATGGTGGCGTTGCATCAGCTAGACAATATGGTTTAGAAAAAGCTAAAGGTCTATATATTATACATGCAGATCCTGATGACTATTTGGCTAATGACGCACTAGAGTCGATGGCAACTGAAGTAGAAAGAACAAAATGTGATGTATGTATTGCTTCTTATAGTGTAATGTTTCCGAATAAATGTATAAGAGTTAAAGTAACTGGAGACTTTAGTAATCAAGAGTTAATTAGAAAATTAGCATTTGATCAAATGCATGGTGCTTTGTGGAATAAGTTAATTCGAAGTGATATATGTAGAGATATATCTTTCATACCAAATATTAATTACATGGAAGATAAATTATATTTGTTTAAATTACTAAAAAATAATAAAAATTTAAAAATCTCTTGTATAAGTTCAAATGTTTATTTTTATAGACAAAGATTGGGTTCCTATACGAATGAAACTGATAATCTTTCTATCCAGAAATTTAAGTCTTCTAGTGAAATTGAAATTGAGTTATTAACAGATGTTCTAACAGAAATAGAATTAAAAGAAGTCAAAGAACTGATAGACATTCAGATTGCTTTAAGTCAACATCCAAAGGATATTCAAACTGGTAGATTTGGATTAAAAATGATGGTTAACCGTAATTTTAAATGGCACTTTAGGCTAATGGGTTTATTCTTAATGTTTGGTATTAGAGCACCATTGTATATTTATAAAATATATTCAGACAGCAAGAAACAAAAGTTAGGAGTGTTCTAAGCGTGAGTGTTAATTTAATACCAAAAAAAATTCACTACTGTTGGTTTGGTGGGAATGAATATACACCTTTGGTTAAAAAATGTATGGAAACTTGGGCTAAATATTTACCTGATTGGGAGTTTATTTTGTGGGATGAAAGTAATTCTCCTATTGATCATCCTTTTGTAAAAAAGGCTTTACATGAGAAAAAATATGCTTTTGCTGCTGATTATGTGAGATTCTATGCATTATATAATTTTGGGGGAGTTTATTTAGATACTGATATAGAGTTGGTAAAAAATCTAGACCCGCTATTAAATAATAAATTTTTTTCAGGTTCAGAAAATAGAGATAATAAGAATGTAAGTGCAGGGGTTTTAGGTTCAGTTGAGAAACATGAGTATTTAGAGAGTGTTTTGGCATATTATGATCAATTAGAGTCTTATGAAACATCACCATTTGTCTTAACTACTGTTTATAATAATAAATTATTTGAAAATGTCAAAATATATCAAAGTCAATATTTTTATCCATATAACCCATTTGATTCTGATCAGAATGTAAAGCAGTTATTCTACAGCGATATTAAGGAGGATACATTTGCAATTCATCATTGGAGTTTTTCTTGGAAACCAAGTTTTTTGGATAGAATTTTAAATTTTATAAAAAGAGTAATTTCATAATGAGGTTCTTGGTCTTTTTGATACTTTTTATTTTTTTAGGATTTTTTGTAGGCATAAGGACAGACCTTATTGGTAGTGATACTGTTACGTATCGTTTTCTTTACTACCATTCTCAGTATGTTTCATATGAGTTTTTATTTCAAGCTTTAATTGAGAGCCTTTCTTCAAATGGTTTTGGGGTTGAAGTTTTCTTTTTCTCAATTTTTATTTTAAATTTTATAGTAATATATTTTTTAATTCAACAGATTTCATTGTATATTGGTATTACAAGAATATTACCATTTTATTTTTTATCTTTTAGTTTTTTACTTTGGTCATCTTGGTTTGAGGTTGCTGTAACTAATGCATTAAGGCAAGGATTATCTCTAAATATAGCATTATTATCATTATTGTTTTTTTTACGTAAAAAATATTTATTGTTTATATTTTTTTTAGTTATTTCGTTGTTTTTTCATAAGTCATCTTTCTTGGTTTTAATTATTCCTTTTTTATTAATATTGCCTATGGGTAAAATTTTATTTTTATTTTTATTTTTAAATTTTTTGTATGTTATGGGGTGGAATGAGGTTGTTGTTTCCAGTTTGTTGGGGCGGTATGGGGTGATATTGTTTTCGGAAGATTCTTATACTAATGTAATTATGTATAAGGGTTTTCATTTCGGGTTATTTGTTTATAGTGCTTTCTGGGTGTTTATATACTTGTTTTTAAACAAGTATATGAATTTAGATACTGAGCTTAAGTTGAATGTTTTTAAGATAATAAAGGTTTTTATTATTTTAAGTTTTCCATTTTATTTGCTTGGATATTTACCTTTTTCAAATAGGTATGCTTTTTTATTTTGGTTTTTAATACCATATATGAATGCCTTATTTGTATATTTTTTCCTTAGTAAGAAAAAACATTTTTTATATTATTCATTATTAGTATTTATGATTTCATATTTGTATTTTTTGTTTTTATTTGTTGAGGATTATATAAATGCTTAGATTAGCGATTTTGAAACCTGAATTTTGTTACGGTCCAGAAGTATATGCTCTTCATGAACATCTTGTAAGTTATCATTCTGATAAAATTTTTTCACAAGTTATTAATTTAAATGATTTAAAGTTAAAGCAGTCAGAATTTGATGTTGTTTATAGAATGATGGGTTATTCACCTATGATTTTTAACTCAATTGATATTCCTGAAATTCATGACTATGCTTCTATTTCTACTGGTAAATTTATTGGTTTAAAGAATTTCATTAAAAGAAATTTCCAGAAAAAGCCAGTATTCCGGACTTTTCTAAACCAAAATGTGATGACCGTTTTTAATTTTAGGGATAATGTTCCATTCGGTTTTCGTGATATGGGTGTTAATGAATCATTCTTTGATACATATGATTTTGATTTTTTTGGGAAAAAATTTGATTTTTGCTACGTTGGTGATATTTCTAAAGAAAGAGGAATTGATAGCCTTATTGAATTTTTTAAGAAGACAAAATTAAAAGTATTATTAATCGGAGATAATAAATTAGGCTTAAATGATTGTGAAAATATAGTATTTAAAGGGCGTGTTAATAACGATGAGATTCCACATTTAATGAATCAATCTCGGTTTGCTATTAATCTTGTTCCTGATGTTTATCCTTATAATATTCAAACTTCGACTAAGCTTTTAGAATATTTGGCTATTAATATTCCAGTTTTATCTAATCGTAATTTTTGGGTTGAAGGTTTTGTAATTGAAAATAATATTTCCTTAATTTTTTTTGATGATTTTAATGCCTTAAATAAAGATTTTTATAGTTTTTATGAGGAAAGAAGATCTCAGAGCTATTATCAAGTAAAAAAATGGGAAGATGTTTTTTTAAATTCAGGCTTGATAGATTTTTTGAGGAATTTTAAAAAATGAATAAGGTTATCTTATTAATAGGCACAACTGCATCAAATCTATATTTATTTCGCAAAGATTTTATTCTATCTTGTATCAATAAAGGTTATCAAGTTTATGCATTAGTATCTGAATATGACGATTACTGGATAAAAAAAATTCAAAAATTAGGTGCTGAAGTAATCACATATCAGCTTAGTAGAAGTGGTTTAAATCCTTTCAAGGATCTTAAATCAATGGTTGAGTTAAAGCGATATATTAATCAGTATAATCCGGATATTGTATTCTCATTTTTTACAAAACCCGTTATTTATGGTTCTCTTGCGGCCAAATTAGCAGGATCACCAAAAGTCATTGGTATGATAGAAGGGTTAGGTTCTCCTTTCACGGAGCACCCGACAGGCCAATCATGGAAGATGAAAATGATTCGATTCTTTCAGGTCACATTATATAGAATTGTATTTCCATTTTTAGATAAAATTATTTTTTTAAATGAAGATGATCCTAAAGATTTGATAAATAAAAATAAAATATTTCACAAGAAAAATGCAGTTAATGTTTTAGGAGCAATTGGCTTAGATCTTAAAGATTATCCATTCCAAAAATGGGATGAATCTAAAGATATTACTTTTATTTTTGTGGCACGTTTATTGGCAGAAAAAGGTATTTATGAATATATCCAAGCTGCTAAATTGGTTAAAGCTCAATTTCCAGATGTTAAATTTAAAGTAATTGGTGGTCTCGATTTAGAAAATCCATATGGCTTATCAAAAAAAGAGCTAGATCGGTTAGTTGCTGAAGATATCATTATTTATCCTGGTTTTGTAACGAATGTAACAGAGCATGTAGCAGATAGTGCAGTCTTTGTTTTACCTTCTTATTATAGAGAGGGGGTTCCACGCAGTACGCAAGAAGCTATGGCTATAGGACGTCCTGTTATTACTACAGATGTGCCTGGATGCCGTGAAACTGTAGTCGATGGTGTAAATGGCTTTTTAGTTCCTAAGTGGAATGTAGACGCATTGGTTGAAAAAATGTGTTATTTTATCGAAAATCCAATCCAAATTAATCAAATGGGTCATGCGAGTTATACTATTGCTTGTGAAAAATTTGATGCTCAAAAAGTTAATGAAAAGTTGATGAAAATTATAGGATTAAATAAATGAAACGACTTACAGATATTGTTATTGCAATAATAGCACTTATTTTGTTATCGCCTATATTTATTTTAGTTGCAATAAAAGTTCGTAAAAATTTGGGTTCTCCAATTTTTTTCTTGCAAGAGCGTCCTGGTAAAGACGGCAAGCTTTTTAAAATGATTAAGTTTCGCTCTATGAAAGATGCAGTCGATAAAAACGGTGAACCGTTGCCAGATGAACAGCGCATTACACCATTCGGCCAGAAACTACGCTCTACCAGTTTGGATGAAATGCCACAGCTCATTAATGTATTAAAAGGTGATATGAGTATTGTTGGACCACGTCCTATGCTGAAAGACTTTGTAGCATTATATTCACCAGAACAAGCACGTCGTTTGGAAGTTAAACCCGGTATGACTGGCCTAGCTCAGGTAAGTGGTCGAAATGAACTTGATTACGAAGAGCGCTTTAAATGCGATGTATGGTATGTAGATAACCATAATACTTTGGTTGACTTTAAAATCATGTTCAAAACAGTCGGTGTGATGACCAAACGAGAAGGTATTAATGCACCTGGTCATGTTGGTCCTTCTTTATTTCAAGGAAATGATCCTGAAAAAATTAAAGATAAAATCAAGTCATAAATTTTTATTAGTGAACTATTTGTAATGATCAAAAAAGCCATTCTCCCTGTTGCCGGTTTAGGTACACGTTTTTTACCTGCGAGTAAATCTATTCCCAAAGAAATGGTCACAGTGGTAGACCGCCCAGCGATTGAATATGTAGTTAAAGAAGCAGTTGCTGCTGGCATTGAGCAAATTATTTTAGTGACACATTCTTCCAAAGCATCGATTGAAAATTACTTTGACCGCAGTTTTGAGCTAGAAACCACCCTAGAAAATAAAAAGAAATTTGATTTACTCAAAGAGATTACCGAAATTTTACCGCCACATGTGAGTGTAATCAGTGTGCGCCAACCTCAGCCACTGGGTTTAGGTCATGCTGTACTGTGTGCCAAAGCTGTAGTAGGTGATGATGATTTTGCTGTGCTATTACCAGATGTTCTTGTAAAAGATTCATCAGAAACCAATGATTTGAGTTTAATGATCCAACGTTTTGATGAAACCCATGCATCACAAATTATGGTTGAAGCTGTACCAGATCACATGGTAGATCAATACGGCATTGTCGATGTTGCATCGACACCTGCAGAAGGTCAAAGCATCCAAATGCAAGGGATTGTAGAAAAGCCAGCAGTCGGTTCAGCACCGTCAAATTTATCAGTCGTTGGTCGCTATATTTTACCTGCCAAAATTATGCAATTACTTGATAACACGCCTAAAGGGGCAGGGAATGAGATTCAGTTGACCGATGCAATAGCAGCTTTGCAAGCGACCGATACAGTGGAAGCCTATCGTATGAAAGGGCAAACGTTTGATTGCGGCAGTAAATTGGGTTATCTGAAAGCAGTTTTACATTATGGCGTAGACCATCCAAAATTAGGTGAAGAATTTAAAGCGCTGATCAAAGAACTAAAACTATAAAAAGAGACTGATATGAAGGTTGCAGTATTTGGACAAACACTCTTTTCAGGTGTATTTGCTGCTTTGTTGGCAGAATGTGGCCATCACGTTTTTTGGTATGAACCACTGAAAACGTATGAAAGCGAACCAATGTATATGCAAGATGAAGCTGTAAAAAATCTACTCAATAAACAACAAAGTAGTTTTTTAAAATACTGCGATTTTAATGATATTCCACTAGATGTAGATGCTTATTTCTTTAGTTTTAATCCTACTGAAGAAAAGCAATGTATTGAAATTCTTCATGACATCAAGCAACGTCCCATTATTCACCCTAAACTGATGATCAATGCGTCCACTTTAGGACTACATGGGACAGAAAAGTTTGTAAAAATTTTGCATGAAGATGAGTGGGTCTATTTACCCGACATGATTCAGGAAGGAAACGCTTTACAAAGCTTTGCCCAAGCCAAGCAGTTGATTGTTGGAACTGCATCGGATATTGCTCAAATTAAAATTAAGGAACTCTTACGCCCTTTATTCCCACGTCAGCAGCAGTATCTTTTTATGCCCATTTTAGATGCTGAATTTACCAAGTTGAGTATCTCTGGCATGTTGGCGACACGAATTAGTTATATCAATGACTTGGCAATGGTTGCTGAGAAATTAGGCATTGATATTGAGTCAGTTCGTCAGGGGATGGCTGCGGATAATCGTATTGGAGGATCTTATCTCTATCCGGGTGCAGGCTTTGGTGGAGAAAATTTTTCACATGATATTCAGACCCTAACGCATACGGTGTCAGGTGTTGGTGCAAATAGCCAATTACTAGCTCAAGTTTGGGACATTAATGAGCAGCAAAAAGAAGTTTTATTCCGTAAATTATGGAATTATTATCATGGTGATTTAAAAGGGAAAACTGTTGCGATATGGGGTGCTGCATTTAAAGAAAAAACCTCCAGTACGCGACAATCTCCTATTCATGCCATGTTGGCAGCACTATGGGCTCAAGGTGTAAAAGTTAAATTACACGACCCTCAAGCCTTGGATGAAATTAAAAAAATATATGGTGAGCGACCTGATCTTATATATTGCATAGAGCAATATGAGGCAGTGCAAGATGCATATGCTTTGTGTTTATTGACTGCATGGAAACAATATTGGAGTCCAAATTATACCGAATTGCTTAAAACCATGCAGCATCCGCTTATTTTGGATGGGCGCAATATTTATGATCCAGCATATGTGAAGTCTCAAGGTTTTGCATATATGGGGGTAGGACGTTAATGGCTATGAAAACTCAACCCTATACGGTCGAACATTTAGATTCAGTTTTAGGCAGTCTTCATAGTTTGAAAACTGAATTTGAAAATAAGCATTTAACAGAACTCTTTGCTGAAGACCCTCAGCGATTCGAAAAATTCTCTGTGCCTTTAGAGCCGGTGGTTTTTGATTTTAGTAAACATAGAGTCAATCAGCCCGTTGTCAAAAATCTAGTCCAGTGGGCACAGACACAAGATTTAATGTCGTGGATGAAACGTTTATTTTCTACTGAAGAAATTAACTATACCGAACAGCGTGCAGCCATGCATTGGGCGCTACGGTTACCTAAAGATGATCAGTCTCATCCTGAATTAGCAGAACAAGTGCATACACAACTTGAGCGTATGTATGCTTTGGTAGAAAAAATTCATGCTGGCCAGTGCCGCGGCGCAACTGGTGAAGTCATTCAAGACGTGGTGAATATTGGGGTCGGAGGGTCAGACTTAGGACCACTGATGGTGAGTCATGCCTTATCTGATTTCAAAAAATCCACACATAAGCCACTCGATGTACATTTTGTTTCGACCATTGATGGTAGTCAGCTTTCAGATTTATTGCATCAACTTCGCCCCGAAACCACGCTATTTATTATTTCTTCAAAATCGTTCGGGACCATTGATACCTTATCCAATGCGCAAACAGTTCGTTTATGGCTCGAAAAAGCACTTGGTCAAGAATCACAAATTTTAAAGCATCATTTTATTGGCGTATCTACCAAAGCAGATAAAATGACAGAATGGGGTATTGCAGCCGAAAACCAATTTTTGCTCTGGGATTGGGTCGGCGGTCGCTATTCACTTTGGTCATGTATTGGTTTACCGATTGCACTGACAATTGGTGTTGATGGCTTTAAACAACTGTTAGCTGGCGCATATGCAGTAGACCAGCATTTTCAGACGGCACCTTTCGAACAGAACATACCTGTATTAATGGGCTTATTGGGTGCGTGGAATAATAATTTCCTTGATATTCAGACTCATGCAGTACTGCCTTATGATGGGCGTTTGAAATATTTCGCCTCTTATTTGCAGCAGTTAGAAATGGAATCGAATGGTAAATCGATTCAGCGTAATGGTCAAAAAGTGGATTGGGATACTTGCCCGATTATATGGGGGGAAGTGGGACCAAATGCGCAGCATGCTTTTTATCAATTGCTGCATCAAGGTAGTCAAGCAGTGAGTTGTGATTTTATTGCGCCAGTGCAGCGCTATCAGGCCCAACAATTTACCTATGTCGATAATGCAGAGGCGCTGGTGGAACAGCATCATTTGGCCTTATCCAATTGTTTGGCTCAATCGCGCTTACTGGCATTTGGTAATCAAGCTTTAAATCAACAAGAAGTACAAGATTTGCCGGAATATAAACAATATGAAGGTAATCAACCAAGTTCAACCATTTTATTGCAAGAGCTAAATCCATATAGTTTGGGCATGTTGATCGCAATGTATGAACATAAAGTTTTTGTACAGTCGGTGCTTTGGAACATTAACCCGTTTGATCAATGGGGTGTAGAGAAAGGCAAAGAAATTGCCAATCAGCTACTTCCAATATTAAATGGTGATCGAAAGGATATTGCGGATTTAGATGGCTCAACACAAGGCTTACTACAAATATTATTAGGAAAAACCAATGGCTAAAATTTTAGTAACAGGTGGTGCAGGTTATATTGGTTCACATACTTGTATTCAACTTTTGAGCGCAGGGCATGAGGTTGTTGTACTGGATAATTTGTCCAACAGTTCTGTCGAATCTTTAGCACGTGTTCAAGCGTTGGCAGCTAAAAAATTAGATTTTGTTGAAGGTGATATTCTCGATCAGCAAATTTTAGATCAAATCTTTAAAAGTCATGCGATTGATGCGGTGATTCACTTTGCAGGCTTAAAAGCTGTGGGTGAAAGCCAAAAAGAGCCACTAAAATATTTTGAAAATAATATCTCAGGTTCTATTAGCTTAGTTAAAGCGATGGAGCATGCTCAAGTCTTTAAGTTAGTCTTTAGTTCATCTGCAACCGTTTATGATGAAGCCAATATTTCACCCTTGAATGAAACCATGCCTACAGGTATGCCAAGTAATAACTATGGCTATACCAAACTGATTGTCGAGCAATTACTAGAGAAATTATCGGCTGCAGATGAGCGCTGGTCAATTGCATTGCTGCGTTATTTTAACCCTGTAGGGGCACATCAAAGTGGTCAAATGGGTGAAGACCCACAAGGGATACCCAATAATTTGATGCCTTATGTCACACAGGTGGCAGTCGGCCGTCGTGATAAGTTGTCAATTTTTGGCAATGATTATGACACGGTAGATGGTACAGGTGTGCGTGATTATATTCACGTGGTTGATTTGGCCAATGCACATTTATGCGCATTGAATCATCGTTTAAAAACGCAAGGATGCCGTGCTTGGAATATTGGTACAGGCAATGGGATTTCAGTAAAACAAATTCGGGATACTTTTGAGAAGGTAAATGGTGTTGAGATACCATTTGAATATGTACCTCGTCGAGAAGGTGATGTTGCAACTTCATTTGCTGATAATGCCCGTGCTGTCGCAGAGTTAGATTGGCAGCCTCAATATGGTTTAGAAGATATGTTGAAGGATAGCTGGAACTGGCAAAAGCAAAATCCAAATGGATACAACTAAGATTTAAATTTAATGTGTAAATTCATTAAAGACAGTATGGCAAATTTTGTATTTGTCATACTCCTAACTATTTAACTTAAGTATTGAATCATGTATTGATTGTGCAAAAATGATGATAGATCTTATCTTTTGTTTGAAAAAAATCGTTATCATATGTGAAAGATAAATTGACTGAAATAATATATGAAATATCAAGCTCTTAGGGTTTTATCGTTTGCCATTTTTTCTTCTCTAGCTCTGCCGGTTTACGCTCAAGGGATCATTTTGAATAATAATGATCTACGTACAGATCTAAATTGGCTGAATCAGCAAGGTGTGATCCAAATCAGCACTTCGACTTGGCCATTGAGTAGTGAAGAAATTCAGCGTGCATTATCTACTGCCAAAATTGAAAATAATGCTCAGCAGAAAGTTGTCAATTCGGTTATGGCAAATTTAGAAGCAGAAAATACCTCTATTAAGCTCGCTTTATTTGCTGAAACAGATCCACAGAACATCCCGCAAAAATTTGCAGATGAGCAAAAATCGCAATATCAAGCGGCCCTTGAATTGAATGCAGGTGGAACGCAGTGGGATGCAAGACTGCGAGTCAATACTGAAAAAGATCCAATCATTGACCATGGACATGATGTCAATTTAGAAGGTTCTTATATTGCAGGAAAATTGTGGAATCAATGGTTGATTGCGGGACAAATCCCAACCTATTGGGGACCTGGACATGAAGGAAGCCTAATCCGTGGTGATGCGAGTCGCCCTGTTTATGGTTTTACTATGCAAAGAGCGGAACAACAGGCCTTTGAAACAAAGTGGTTGTCTTGGATTGGACCTTGGCAATATCAAGCTTTTGCAGGTCAATTAGATGATTATCATGCAATTCCAGACGCCAAACTATTAGGATTTCGTTTAACTGCACAGCCATTGCCGTACTTGGAGCTTGGTGCTTCTCGAATTCTTCAATGGGGAGGTGAAGGGCGGTCAGAAAGTTTTGACTCATTATGGAATGCGATTAAAGGGAATGACAACTTTGATGATGGTGCTCTAGATAAGTCTAATCAAATTGCGGGTTTTGATGCACGCCTTAATTTAAACCGCTGGAGTGGTGTGCCGATTAGCGTTTATGGGCAATATGTAGGTGAAGATGAAGCTGGGCTTCTTCCTTCAAAAAAAATGTATTTAGCAGGTGTCGATTATTCTTCACAATTCAATAATATGCCATTTCAATTATATACGGAGTGGGCCGATACCCGAACCAATGGAGATGCTCAAGGTATTTCTTATAACCATCGTAACTATAAGGATGGCTATTATCAACACGGCTTCCCGTTAGGGCATGCCATGGGCGGGGATGGTCAAATGCTAAGTCTTGGTGGAGATATTCGCTTTGATGTTATGAATCGCTTAAATGGTCGAGTAATGATGGCCAAAGTGAATCAGTCAAATTCAATAAATAATCATGCATTTGCGCAAAAAGATGAAATTAAAGCTTTAGATCTTACTTGGACACATTACTTAAAACCAAATGCGCCATTGAAGCTGAATGGATGGGTGAGTGATTCTGATGTCTATGGTGAAGATGCGGGAGTGTCTATCGGAGTCGAAATTCCATTGGATCGTTCATTATTTTAATCAGTTGTCAGCTTAAATAGAATTTCTTTCTAGTTGAGCTAAGAAAAAAACCATTCAACTTAATGAATAAGTTGAATGGTTTTTTATTAGCATGCAGAAAAATTTACCCTTGAATCAACTGCGTTAATTCATCGACATAATTTTGCATTGGTTTTGGATTTTGGTCTTTTCGGCTTTCAATATTTAAGCGTAAAAGTGGTTCAGTATTCGATGCTCGAACATTGAGACGCCATGCACCAAAATTCAGGCTGATGCCATCCGTTTCATCAATTGCAGGATTTTGATCGGCAAAGTGATCAAAAATCTTTTGAATGGTGGCTTGAGTATCCGCAACTTTAAAATTGATCTCCCCTGAGCAAGGGAACTTTTCAATCATGCCTTCAACCAGTGAAGACAGGGTTTGTTGGGTTTCTGAGAGTACAGAAATTGCCAATAACCAAGGAATCATACCGCTATCACAATAAGAGAAATCACGGAAGTAATGATGTGCTGACATTTCACCGCCATACACTGCATTGTGCTCACGCATTTTTTCTTTAATGTATGAATGCCCTGATTTAGACTGAATCGCTTCACCTTGGTATTGTTCAATCACATCAAAGGTATTCCAAACCAGACGAGGGTCATGCACAATTTTCTCACCAGATTGTTTCAGTAAGAACGCTTGTGCCAATAGACCGACAATATAATAGCCTTCAATAAATTTGCCTTTCTCATCAAATAAGAAGCAGCGGTCAAAGTCACCATCCCAAGCGATACCCATATCTGCATGATGTTCAATTACAGCATTACGGGTACTGTCACGGTTTTCAACAAGAATAGGGTTGGGAATACCATTCGGGAAAGTACCATCAGCATCATTGTGAATTTTCACAAATTCAACAGGAATGTTAAGTTGTTTGAACTTTACTTCAATGGCATCGACCACATGGCCCGCAGCACCATTACCAGCATTCATGACTAATTTGAGTGGGCGAATTTTGGCAGGATCAGTATAAGACATTAAATGATCAATATATTCAGGAAGAATATTGTATTTTTCAGTTTTGCCTTTAGTGATAACTTCATTAAAGTTGCCTGATTCAGCCAGTAAGCGAATTTCTTTTAGACCTGAATCTGCTCCAATGGGGCGTGCATTTTCGCGGACCAATTTCATGCCGTTATAGTCCATCGGGTTGTGGCTTGCCGTGATTTCGATCCCACCTTGAACATCTAGATGAAAGGCACCGAAATAGACTTCTTCTGTTCCCGTCATGCCTAAATCTAAAACATCAACACCCGCATCATTCAGACCTTTGATGGTGGCTTGCTTTAAAGCTTCACTGCTTAGGCGGATGTCGCAGCCAACCACAATTTTTTTAGGTTGATAAATTTGCCCATAAGCGCGACCGATTTTATAAGCAATCTCTTCATTGAGTTCTGTACCGAGTTTGCCGCGGATATCATAGGCTTTAAAACAAGTTAGCATTGTCATGTTTATTTCCAACTATAGAAAAAAGGGCTGGAAATTCCAGCCCTTGATCAAAAATTATTATTCCACCGTCACTGACTTCGCCAAGTTACGTGGCTGATCGACATCTGTTCCACGCAGCACGGCAACATGGTATGAGAGTAATTGCACGGGTACGCTGTATACGATTGGTGACAAGATTTCATTCACACTTGGCACATAAACCACGTGTTGACGATCTTTCGCTTTGATGCCGCTGTTTTCATCTGCAAAAACAAACAACTCACCACCACGCGCTTGCACTTCTTCCATATTCGATTTGAGTTTATCCAACATGTCATCTTGTGGAGCAAGAATCACCACAGGCATATCATTATCAACCAGTGCCAATGGACCATGTTTTAACTCACCAGCCGCATAGCCTTCAGCATGGATGTATGAAATCTCTTTAAGTTTCAAAGCACCTTCAAGGGCGATCGGGAACTCAGTTCCACGACCCAAGAATAGACAGTGATTTTTTTCAACAAATAATTCTGATAGACGTAGAATCTCAGCATTATTTTGTAAAGTATCTAAAATCACTTTCGGTGTATGCCAAAGCGCAGCAATAATTTCAGAGACACGGTCAGTTGAAATGCTTTGCTTAATTTGACCAATTTTCAATACCAATAGCATCAATGCCGCAAGCTGTGTGGTAAATGCTTTGGTCGAAGCAACACCAATTTCAGGGCCTGCAAGCGTCAACAAACTGTAGTTGGTTTCACGTACCATCGACGAGGTTGCCACGTTGCAAATGGTCATGGTGGTGATATTCAAGCTTTTCGCTGCTGCACGCTTTTGCGTATCACGCAGCGCAGCTAAAGTATCGGCTGTTTCACCAGATTGAGAAATACATACATACAGTGTATTATTCACAATCACAGGTGAGCGATAACGGAATTCACTGGCAATTTCGACTTGGCAAGGCACGTCAATCAGTTGTTCAAACCAATATTTGGCAATCATGCCGGCATGGTAGCTAGTACCACAAGCGATGATTTGCACTTGTTGAATTTGGCTGAAATCTTGAGCTGCATTGGCAAGGAAATCATCACGAAGCGCATTACCATTTAAGGCTTGTGAAATCGTTTGTTTAATCGCTTCAGGCTGCTCATAAATTTCTTTGAGCATATAGTGTTTATATTCACCTTTTGAAGCATTGCTTACAGTCGCATCAAGCTCTTTGATTGGACGCTTCACCAATTTACCCTCGACGAATACTTCAATGGTATTACGTGTCAAACGTGCAATATCACCTTCTTCAAGGTAGATAAAACGGTTGGTAATCGGTAAAAGTGCCAATTGATCCGAGCTAATAAAGTTCTCGCCAATACCGACACCAATCACAAGAGGTGAACCTTCACGCACCGTGATTAATTCATCAGGATAGTCGGTATGTACGATACCTAGTGCATAAGCACCTTTGAGTTGAGGCACGACACTTTTAACTGCTTCTAAAAGACTCGGAGTGCTTTTTAAAGCATCATTGACTAAATGCGCGACAACTTCTGTATCTGTTTGTGAGGTAAAGACATAACCAAGTGCTTCAAGATCATCTTTAAGCTCTTGATAGTTTTCAATAATGCCGTTATGAACTACAGCAACATTGCCTGAAATATGCGGATGGGCATTATTTTCAGTCGGTTTACCATGGGTTGCCCAGCGCGTATGTGCAATACCGACCGAACCTGCGATATCTGCTTCTTCAACGGCTTGTTCAAGATTTGCAACTTTACCTACGCGACGTTCACGTAGAACATGGCCTTTATTAATCAGCGCTAAACCCGCAGAGTCATAGCCACGATATTCAAGACGCTTTAAGCCTTCAATTAAAATATTGGTAATACTACGTTCTGCAACGCCACCGACAATACCGCACATAATTTAATCCTCTTATTTCTTCAATTTTTGGGGACGTTGATAGTTTTCTTTGGCAAATTGCTTCGAACGTTCTACCGCAAGGCTATTGTCTGCCACGTCACGGGTAATGGTTGAGCCAGCACCCACTGTTGCACCATGACCAATGGTGACAGGAGCGACTAATGAGCTATTTGAGCCGATGAAAGCTGAGTCACCGATAATGGTTTTAAATTTGTTTGCGCCATCATAGTTGCAGGTAATGGTGCCTGCGCCAATGTTTGAACCTGCACCGACTTCCGCATCACCTAAATAGGTAAAGTGGTTGGCTTTAGAGCCTAAGCCGACAGTGGTATTTTTAACTTCAACAAAGTTACCAATATGTACTTCTGCAGCTAATTTTGCGCCAGGGCGTAAACGTGCAAATGGACCGATTTGAGCGTCTTCACCAACAATGGCACTGTCAAAAACGCTATACGGTTGAACTTTAGTGCCTGCCGCAATCTTGGTGTTTTTAATGATACAGCCTGCACCAATTTCAACGTTATCACCGAGTTCAACATCACCCTCAATAATTACGTTGATATCGATACGGACATCTTGACCGACAGTCAGTGTGCCACGTAAATCAAAACGAGCAGGATCAATCAGGTGAACGCCTTGTTGCATCAGTTGTTTTGCTTGGAAACTTTGAAATTCACGCTCTAATGCAGCCAATTGTACGCGGTCATTGACACCTTCCACTTCGAAAGCGCGTTCTGGTTCAACAGATGCAACTTCGAGACCGTCAGCAATCGCCATGGCAACGATATCGGTCAGGTAATATTCACCTTGCGCATTATTATTGCTTAATTTTGGCAACCATTCGTGCAATTTAGCATTACTTACGGCATAAATACCGGTATTAAATTCTTTGATTTTACGTTGTTCTTCAGAGGCATCTTTGTGTTCAACAATGGCTTGAATTTTCCCATTTTCACGTACAATACGACCATAACCTGTCGCATCATTAACCGTTAAAGTTACTAAGCCAATACCTGTTTGAGTAGATGCATCTAATAGTTTTTGTAATGTTGCTTCAGTGATACAAGGCACATCACCTGAGAGAATCAAAGAAATCCCAGTTTTTGCTAGAACAGGGAGAGTCACTTTGACTGCATGGCCTGTACCCAATTGTTCTGCTTGTTCAACCCATTTGACATTTTCATGTGCAAACGCGTTTTGAACCAATTCACCGCCATGCCCATAGATGGTAATTATTTCTTCTGCATTTAATTTTTTCGCAGTGTTGATGACATGGCCGAGTAAAGGTTGTCCTGCGAGTGGTTGTAATACTTTGGGTAAACGAGAACGCATACGTGTCCCTTTACCTGCAGCAAGAATAATAACGCTAGTAGACATGTTTAATCCTAGGTGTTTCTATTACATAGACAAAATATAAAAATAAATACAGATGCAAAGCGCAGCCCAAAGGCCCGCAATAATATCGTCAAACATGATGCCAAAGCCACCACCGACTTGACGGTCAATGACACGAATAGGCCACGGTTTCCAGACATCAAATAAACGGAATAAAGCAAAACCAATCAATGCCCAAGTCCAGCTCATTTGCCCAAGATATAAAATTGGGAGGAAGGTAATGGACTGACCGGCAAATTCATCCCATACGATGCGGCCATCATCATGAACACCCATGACTTTGGCGGTTTGACCGCAAATATAGATCCCAATAATCGACATGATGATCATGACTATAATGGAGTTGAAAAAGCCGATTGCAAGCCAACCTGGAATAAACAACAAAGCAAAAGCAGAGCCAAAGGTGCCCGGTGCTTTGGGTGCAAGACCCGAGCCAAATCCCACGCCACAAAAGGCGATGACTCGGTTAAACCAAGACATGGATTTAAAGTTAATGGCTGGCTTATGCAAAATGCTGGTATCCCTTAAATTTTATGACTTGGTCCACACCGTGGTTGTTATAACGGATTCCCAAATTTGGGGTGATTTGACCGACTTTACTAATGTTTACATCTAATTTTAGTTGCAGAAGTTTTTGATAATTCTGCGGACTTATTGTAAAGCATAACTCATAGTCATCTCCACCCGCGAGGGCGTATTGCCACTGCTTTTCTTGTTGTAATTGTTTTACATCGTGATCGATAGGAAGTTGATCTAATTCAATTTCTGCACCGACGTGTGAAGCAGCGAGGATATGTCCTAAATCTTGTGCGAGCCCATCAGAGACATCAATCATACTGTTGGCTAAGCCTTTGAGCTGTTGGCCCAATAAGCAACGTGGTGTGGGATAATCTAAACGGCGTTGTAAGCGATGACCTAAATGGTTTAAGCCAAATGCAGCATCACCGACTTGTCCGCTGACGCAGATATAATCACCGACTTGGGCACCTGAACGTGGGACAGCTTGTCCTGATTCTACCCAGCCGAGGGCTGTAACTGAAATCGTCAGATGAGGACTTTGTGTGGTATCACCACCAACTAAACTCACACCAAATTGATCGCAACAATCATATAAACCCTGACTAAAGCCTTTGAGCCATTCATGATCAATTTGGGGTAGGCTTAATGCCAGTAAAATACTATGCGGTTTGGCGCCCATTGCAGCAATGTCAGAAAGGTTGACGGCAACAGATTTCCAGCCAATGGCATGTGGGTTGGTGTCGAGAGGAAAATGACGTCCAGCAACGAGAGTATCGGCACAGATGACCAATTGTTGCTGTGGAGGAGGGGTGAGCAAGGCTGAGTCATCACCGACCCCTAAATCGACAGCACTACTGCTGTGACGATTAAAATAGGTATCAATGATAGAGAACTCAGCCATACAACATACTACTTAATAAATTAATTAGCTTGTTGCTTTTCTGCTGCACGCAATGTAGTCGCTAAACGATCCAATACACCATTGATGTACTTATGGCTGTCTGCACCGCCAAAATGTTTAGCTAACTCGATCGCTTCATCGAGTACGACACGGTAAGGAATCTCAAGGTGTTCTTTGAGTTCATACGCGCCTAAACGAAGGGTTGCAAGTTCAACGCCATCTAAGGCTTCAACTTCGCGATCGAGTACAGGGATTAAAAGCGCATCCAATGCTTCATGATTGGCAACAACCTCGGTCAATAACTCGTGGTAATAGCCGAGATCTACCTTGTGCATGGCATTTTCCACACGCGTACGTGCTTCAATCTCATGCACAGGATTGCGGCTCATTTGCCATTCATAAATTCCTTGTACAGCAAAGCGACGTGCTTTACGTTTTGCTGCATAAGTTGCTTGAAGTGTTTGCGACATAGCGTTAAATAGCCTTTAACAAGTTAACCATTTCAATAGCAGTCAAGGCAGCTTCACTACCTTTATTGCCTGCTTTAGTACCCGAGCGTTCAATCGCTTGTTCAATACTATCCGTAGTCAATACACCATTAATTACTGGTAAGCCAGTGTCTAGACCAACAACGCCTAAACCTTTGGCACATTCGCCAGCAACAAAATCGAAGTGAGGCGTGCTACCACGAATCACTGCGCCAAGCGCGATGATGGCATCGAAACGATCTGAAGCTGCAAGTTTTTTTGCAACCACAGGAAGTTCCCAAGCACCCGGTGCATGAACAACAGTGATATTATCCTCTGATACGCCATGACGTTTCAATGTATCAACGGCACCTTCTAGCAAATGTTCAACAACAAAGCTATTAAAACGACCAACTAAAATCGCATAACGGTCTTCGTTCGCGAGATGTAACATACCTTCAATACGGCGAACTGCCATAGCAACCTCGATTATTTCTCTGATGTTTGATTTGCGGTGATGTATTCCACCACTTCTAAGTTAAAACCTGATAGTGCATTAAAGCGTAGTGGAGAGCTGAGTAGCTTCATTTTTTCCACGCCTAAATCACGTAAAATTTGTGCACCCACACCAATGGTTTGATACTGCTGAGACAGTGCCGCATTGGATTTAACATTTTTCGGTGCAGTTAAATTTTCTAAAGCAGGGCCTAAGTCCTGTAAATGACGCTGACCAATCCATACTAAAACACCACGATCGCTGGATGCGATTTCTTTGAGTGCTTTATCGAGATTCCACGCCGGAGCACCATCTTGTTTATTGAGTTTTAATAAGTCACGAACCGGACTGAAACCATGTACACGGACTGTGGTTATGCCTTGTTTTGGTTCGCCTTTAACCAGTGCCAAATGAATGTCTGGGTTACCAATTTCACGGTAACGGAACAATTCAAAAGTACCATATTCAGTATCTAAAGTTTGTTGATCAATGCGCTCAACGGTTTGCTCATTGGTCATGCGGTAGTGAATTAAGTCCGCAATCGTCCCCATTTTTAAGCCATGCTTTTCAGCAAACACTTCAAGATCAGGGCGACGTGCCATAGTGCCGTCTTCATTGATGATTTCACAAATCACAGATGCGGGTTCTAGGCCAGCTAAACGAGATAAGTCACAACCGGCTTCAGTATGACCGGCACGGTGAAGGACACCACCAGGCTGCGCCATCAGCGGGAAAATATGGCCTGGCTGTACGATATCCGCAGGTTTAGCATGTGCTGCCACCGCTGTTTGAATCGTATGCGCACGTTCTGCAGGTGAGATGCCTGTTGAAATGCCATTTGCTGCTTCAATAGACAAGGTAAAGTTGGTACCGTGCTGCGCACCATTGGCATCAACCATGAGTGGTAAATTTAACTGTTGGCAACGCTCTTTGCTGAGCGTTAAGCACACAAGACCACGCGCATGCGTAATCATGAAGTTGATATCTTCAGGGCGTACGTGGGTCGCAGCGATAACAAGGTCGCCTTCATTTTCACGATCTTCATCATCCATGAGGATGACCATTTTACCTGCACGAATATCAGCTACGAGCTCTTCAACAGTATTGAGCGGCATCAATCTTCACCTTTTTGTTTGTCTCGAATGACATTTACTTGCATTGATTGTTGCATAGTCTAACGTTTTTTTGCGTTCTTTGCCTATGCTTATCATTTTCCTTTAATGGCTCATTGTTATACACAGTCGTTAGAACCTTGAAAAGAGGACTTTATTTGAATTGTGCCATTTATGCCCAATCTTTAAGCGATTGAAAAGCATAAAAATTGGCAACCTTATACGGATATTGAATAATTAAGTCATAGGGAGCTGACAGTTTATCGGAAGCATTTAATCGCATAACTACATGAAAGATCACATAAAATAATCGTCACTTATGCAGCTGAGTGTGCAGCTAAATAATCTTGAATGATCATTTTATTGGCCTGCAAAATGCTTTTTTGTAATTCGGGATCATGCATTGCCCGTGCAATTAAAACCGCTCCGACCAGTTGGGACATCATGGCCCAAGCTTTTTCTTCACTCGCCAAATGTGCGCTAAATAAAGCATGACCACGCAGTAATTCCTTTTCATAGGCCTGTTTAATCGTGTCATCTGCACGAGCTACTTCGGTCGCAAGTGTCGGCAAAACACAGCCTTGTTCAGGATGTTCAAGGTGGGAAGGGGTTAAATAACGATCTAATTCAAAATTAATCCAGTCGGCTGCATTATGATGCGGGTTGCTTTGCCACATGTTAAAGCTTTGTTGCAATTCATATTCAACCAATGCTTTGAGTAAATCCTGTTTTGAAGAAAAATGTGAATAGAATGCGCCACTAGTGACACCTGCAGCTTTCATTAAGCTGTCAACACCTGTTGCAGCAAAGCCATTTTTTTTCGCAATTTGCCCCGTAATGTTGAGCAATTCTTGTCGTTTTTGTTGTTTGTATTCGGGTTTATAGCGCATGTGCATGACCCTAAAAAATTATGATTGACGATAAATTAATCATAACATAGTATTCGTTATAGTAACGATCGTTATTTAATAAAGTGTGGTTTAAAACCGACGCGTAAATAAAATGAGCGTGGAATAAAAATAAAACAGCAATGGAGTGAGACTATGCAACAAATCAACAAGACTTCAGCAAAAGTCGCTTTAGTGATTGGTGCAGGTGATGCAACCGGCGGTGAAATTGCCAAGCGTTTTGCGCGAGAGGGTTATATTGCCTGTATGACACGTCGGAATGCAGACAAATTACAGCCTTTAATTGATGAGATTGAACAACTGGGTGGTAAAGCCTATGGTTTTGCTTCTGATGCTCGAAAAGAAGAGCAAGTGATTGAACTCATCGAGCATATCGAATCAAATATTGGCCCGATTGAGGTGATGGTCTTTAATATTGGTGCCAACGTCCCTTGTAGTATTTTGGAAGAAACCGCACGTAAATATTTCAAGATTTGGGAAATGGCATGTTTCTCGGCATTTTTAACGGGTCGGGAAGTGGCGAAGCGCATGGTGAGCCGTGAATCTGGCACAATTATTTTTACGGGTGCGACGGCTGGGGTTCGTGGTGCCGCAGGCTTTGCCGCTTTTGCTGGCGCAAAACATGCGCTTCGTGCCTTGGCACAAAGCATGGCGCGTGAACTTGGGCCTAGAAATATTCATGTGGCGCATGTGGTGGTTGATGGGGCGATTGATACCGACTTTATTAAAGATACTTTTCCCGATTTGTACGTGAAAAAAGCGCAAGATGGTATTTTAAATCCAGTACATATTGCAGAAAATTATTGGCATCTCTCACAGCAACCACGAGATGCATGGACGCATGAATTAGATCTGCGACCGTGGATGGAACGCTGGTAAGCACTGATTTAAAAATATTAGGAAAATAAGCAAAAAAAGGACGAAAAAATGAAAGTCATTGAATTTTATTTTGATGTCGGCAGCCCATATAGCTATATCGGTTTTCATCGCATTCAACAGATTGCACAGCAGTATCAAGCAGAGCTGATCTGGAAGCCGATGCTACTCGGTGGGGTGTTTAAAGCCACAGGCAATAGTAGCCCGATGGCGGTACCTGCGAAGGCACGTTATTCCATGATTGATCTTCAACGTTGGGCAAAGCTATGGCAGATACCCGTACAGATGAATCCTTATTTTCCAATCAATACCTTACAATTGATGCGCTTACTCACAGCCGTTCAGCTGTTTCAGCCTGAAAACTTCGTACAAGTGGCGACGGGTATTTTTGATGCCATGTTTGGGCAACCCCGTAATTTAAATGATCTCACCATCTTCATTCAACTCATGCAAGAACTGGGGTTAGATGCAGAACAAGTGAAACAGTGGTTGGATGATGAAAAAGTCAAATCTGAGCTGAAAGTGGTGACCGAAGAAGCCATTGAACGAGGTGTTTTTGGCGCACCGAGTTGGTTTGTGAATGATGAGCTGTATTGGGGTGTGGATCATCTACATTTCGTAGAGGATGCGTTACAAGCGCAGTAACGCTTGGTGATACATGCCTAGATCCATTCAAAAATTGAAATAAAAAAGCGAACCTCGGTTCGCTTTTTTATGGTCTGGATCAAATCAAGATTTAGAAGAAGCCCATTGGTTTGGTGTTATAGCTCACCAACAAGTTTTTGGTTTGTTGATAATGATCAAGCATCATTTTGTGGTTTTCCCGGCCGATCCCTGATTTTTTGTAGCCACCGAATGCTGCGTGTGCAGGGTAGATATGATAACAGTTGGTCCATACACGACCTGCCTGAATAGCACGACCCGCACGATATGAAGTATGCGCTGAACGCGACCAAACCCCTGCACCTAGACCATAAATCGTGTCATTGGCAATTTTAATGGCATCATCAAAGTCTTTAAAGGTTGCTACTGAAAGCACAGGGCCGAAGATTTCTTCTTGGAAAATCTTCATGTCATTGGTGCCTTTGAAAATGGTTGGTTCAATATAGAAACCTGTACCGACTTCATTTCGTGGGTCACCACCAGTAATGAGCTGTGCACCTTCATTTTTACCTGTCGCGATACAGCCCAAGATTTTGTCTTGCTGCTCTTGCGATGCTTGTGCGCCAATCATGGTGTCGGTATCTAAAGGATGACCAGTCTTAATACGTTTGACACGTTCGACAGCCATTTCCAAGAATCGATCAGCAATGCTTTCCTGCACCAAAGCACGTGAAGGACAGGTACAGATTTCACCTTGGTTCAGCGCAAACATGGCAAAACCTTCGAGTGTTTTATCTAAGAACTCATCGTCTTTGTCCATGATGTCTTCAAAGAAGATATTTGGTGATTTTCCACCAAGTTCTAAAGTCACAGGAATGATATTTTCAGTCGCATATTGCATGATCATTTGACCGACAGCGGTTGAACCTGTGAAGGCGATTTTTGAGATGCGTGGATTGGTCGCCAATGGACGACCGACTTCAACACCATAACCATTCACAATATTCAGCACGCCCGGTGGGAGTAAGTCTTGAATGAGTTCAGCCAAGACTAAGATGCTGACAGGCGTTTGCTCCGCAGGTTTCAACACGATGCAGTTACCCGCAGCCAATGCTGGAGCAAGTTTCCACGCCGCCATCAAGATTGGGAAATTCCACGGAATAATTTGCCCGACCACACCAAGTGGCTCATGAAAATGGTAAGCAATAGTATTTTCATCAATTTCAGAAATGCCGCCTTCTTGGGCACGGATACAGCCAGCAAAATAACGGAAGTGATCGATACAAAGTGGAATATCAGCGGCTAAGGTTTCACGAATCGGTTTACCGTTGTCCCAGGTTTCTGCGACCGCAAGGAGCTCTAGGTTTTCTTCAAGTCGATCGGCAATTTTTAATAAAATATTTGAGCGTGTGGTTGGGGAAGAGGCGTTCCATTGGGCTTTGGCTTTATGCGCTGCATCCAAAGCCAATTCAATATCTTCAGCAGAAGAACGTGGCACTTTGGTAAAAACTTTACCGTCTACAGGGGAGATATTTTCAAAGTATTCACCTTTCACTGGCGCGACCCATTGGCCACCAATCAGGTTTTCATACTGAGCTTTAAACTGAACTTTTGAACCGGGTTGATTAGGATCGACATAACGCATATGAATTTTCCTTTGCTTGTTTATTATGATCTTGTTGGGCTGCCCATCTGTGGCAATCTACAGCTTTGGTATAAGGTACTTTTGTACATTATTTGATTAGCATAGCCTGTATAAGGTTGGAAAAAGGTTGGAGACAAGAAGGTTTACAATATTTTTTTTCAGTCTTAAAAACAAAAGCCGGGAAACGGATTTTTAGTCATGAATTGTTGTGAGAATAATGAATGATGATACAGAAGGATTTATCTGAAAAACGACAGAATGTCGAACGGTTAAGGCAGGGCATGAGTCTGTCAAAGCAGCAAACCTCGCAATTGAATGAGAGCATTGCGAGCTCTTGGCAGCGATCGGCGCAGGCGGAAATTCCGGAAAATCGGAGTGCTGCGCCTTTGGTGAATTTGAACCCTCAAAGTCAACAACAGTCGGCATTGCATCATGCGTTGCAACATTGTGCAGAAGATTTAAAACACATAGCCGAACAGTCGTCGATGGTACTTGCCGTGGGCGATGTAGGTAGCACGATTATTTGGAGTGCGTCGAGTCGGCAAATGCAAAGTGCTGCGGAAAGTGTGCATTTTATTGCAGGTGGGCAATGGCGCGAAGAATTGGTCGGCACCAATGCATTAGCGTTGTCTCTAAAAACCCAACAGTCGAGTTGTGTGTTTTCAAATGAACATTATATGCCGTCTGTACATGAATGGGTCTGCTATGCAGCACCGATTATCGATCCACACACACAGCAAATTTTAGGTGTGGTTGATTTATCCACCGTGTGGAAAAACCACAATAGTTTAGGGCTACTTGCGGCTGAACGCTGCGCTTCGATTATTCAATCGGCTTTGCTCGATTTTCAAAAACAGCATTTGTACATTCGGGCCTTTGCAGTGCCGCAAGTGTTATTTAATGGCAAAGTGATGGTGCTGACCCCACGGCAAATTGAAATTTTGACCATCTTGGCGCTATGTCCACAAGGCATGACCTTAGATACATTGCATCAAGCCTTATACGGTGAACGCAAGGTGAGTGTTGGGACTTTAAAAGCGGAAATGTCGCAGCTACGCGATATTTTGGGCGGCATGTTAGGCTCAAGACCCTATCGTTTATTGGCGCAAGTCGAAGCCGATTTTTTACAAGCCGAGCAAGCTTTAGATGCAGGTTATCTCGATTCGGCGTTAAAACTGTGTTCAGGGGTTTTCTTGGCCAAAACCGAAAGTCCTTTTTTAGGGGCATGGCGTGATTGTCTTGAGTCACGATTGAGCCAAGCGATTTTTAATGCCAAAGAAACAGATGTTCTACTCAAACATGTCGCGCGTTTCCCTGAAGCTATCGATGCGGTTGAACGCCTGATTGAGCTGATGCCGAGATCGCATCCCGTACATCAGACCTTGTTGAAATTAAAACAGTAAGTTGCAATGTCATTCGGGCTGTTAAAAACCTTTATTGGCCAGCCATTCAAAGAGCTGGGTATAGACTTGTTCACGCGCGGTTTTTTCCGAAAGCACTAAATCATGCAAGCCATTGTGTATGCTTTGAATGGTGACATCGCCCTGAATTTTCTTGGCATATTTTTGGATGTCTTTTACACCTAAAATCACATCACTGGTCTGCGCTGCTTTACCCCATTTTTTGGGATTTTTAGTTTGATGCGAGTGCATGACCAAGACCGGTACATCTAGGCTGATACCTCGATGAATCTCTTTTTGAGCCTCATAAATTGTCCGCACGAAACTTAAATACACCATTGGATAGCGGGTCTTTTTCCAGTCTAAATTGAAGTCCCATTCACCCTTGAGTTCGCGGTGTAAGCTGGCGGTGTACCACTTATTCAGTTCACTTGGAAATTTTAAATTGGGAAAGGTTTTTGCCAATTTACTCAGCTGTGGAATACCCAGTGCGCGTTTCACTGGATTCATGTTGAAATCATAAAATGGGCTATTGACCCAAAGGGCTTGAATTAAAGGATGATTTTGATGATGCGCCGCATACAAGGTGGTGGTTAATCCACCCGTTGAATGACCACAAAGCAGTAAGGCATCGTGACCTTCATCTGCAATGATCGTTAGGGCTTGATCTATTTCGGCATCGTATTCAGATAGTTCATGCACATTATAGTATTTTTGATGCGGGCGGATGGAGCGGCCATATTTTCTTAAATCCAAGGCATAAAAGTCGAAACCGTGCTGATTAAAGCGTTCCGCCATTTCGGTTTGGAAAAAATAATCGATAAAGCCATGGATATAGAGCACCGCTTTGGAGGTGGGGGCCGCTGCTTTTTTGCGAACCAGTGTGGCAACCACAGGGCCTTCATAATCATCCGGGAAGGTCAGCGTGGCTTGTTCATAGCCTGCGCCCAAAATGTCAGGCTGATACTGAATATGTGAATGGCTCATTATTATACTCATCAATATTATTGGACATTATGCTTTATCCTTGATGAGCCATAAGCTTTTGTCAAATGAATAATCGATGCTGTTATGCGAACTAAAAAAGAGTGACCTCAGTATGAAAACGACCAATCTAGAGTCGCTTCCCTGAAATAAAAAGTGAAATGGATTCAGTTGAGCCTACATCACCAGACTCAAAGGGTAATGTAGGCACTTAGGTCACTTAAACATGAAGACCTTTTGGACTTAACTTAAACTGCTGCTTTGAAGTCGACGACAGAAGCATTGGCTTTAAGCGCTGCCTTGAAAATATCAACCACTTGAGCATGATTCGCTTTACGTGGATTGGTCAGCATGCAGGCATCTTTTTGCGCATTTTCAGACATGATGCTGAGGTCTTGTTCTTTCACACCAAGTTCAGAAAGGCTCGATGGAATGCCAATCGAAGCAGAGAGTTCACGGATTGCTGCAATCGCTGCATAAGCCGCTTCAGTCACCGTTAAACCGTCGGTTGGCACACCCATGAGCTGTGCGATACGTGCATAGCGGTCAGGGCAGGCGATCAGGTTAAATTCGCAAACGTGTGGTAGCAGCACGGCATTACATACGCCATGTGGCAAGTTGTAGAAGCCACCCAGTTGGTGTGCCATTGCGTGAACATAACCTAAAGATGCATTGTTAAATGCCATCCCTGCTAAGTACTGTGCATAGCTCATCGCATCACGTGCTTCTAGGTTTTCGCCATTGGCTACGGCAGGGCTGAGCCATTCACTGATCATTGCAATGGCCTTTTCAGCACAAGCATCGGTAATAGGATTGGCTGCTGTAGAAACATAAGCTTCGACCGCATGTGTTAATGCATCCATACCGGTTGCTGCAGTGAGCGCCGCAGGTTTCGCAATCATCAGTTTCGGGTCATCAATAGCGATAAGTGGGGTACAACGCCAATCGACAATCGCCATTTTAACGTGGGTGTCGGTATTGGTAATAATACAGAAACGGGTCATTTCTGATGCCGTACCTGCGGTGGTATTAATCGCAATCAGCGGGGTCATTGGGACTGTGCTTTTATCGATGCCTTCATAGTCACGAATATGGCCACCACCCGCAGTGACTAAGCCAATGCCTTTGGCACAGTCATGAGAAGAGCCGCCACCGAGAGAGACAATAAAATCACAGCCATTGTCATTGTAGGCATCTACACCGCTATGTACGTTGGTGTCAGTTGGGTTGGGTTCTGCGCCCGGGAATATATGACTTTCTACGCCAGCTTCAGTTAAATATGAGGCAATGGTGTCTGCCACACCAAATTTGTAAAGACCGGCATCGGTCACGATAAGCGCTTTCTTTGCGCCAAGATTTTGCGCTTTTGCACCAATTTCTTTAGCACAGCCGGGGCCAAAAAGTGAAACACAAGGGATGTAAAAACCGTTTGTTTGATCTGCAATATTTTTAAAAGCCATGGTGCGATTCCTTCTACCATTCATTGTCATTTGTTATGGGTGATACTCACCTAAACTGAGTATTGCGAGGGATGTTTTAAATTCACACCTACCAAAGACCTACCAAATTTAGGGCTTTGTATTGAGTTTATTTAATTGACTGAAATTTAATCATTAATTATTTTTGCTATTTTCTAAAATTCGCTAAAAGTCGTATATGTTTAAGCCAAAATAGGCGTTGCGATGATTGGATGCATGATCGAGTTATCAGATTATAAAATCTAACTAAAACTACTATCAATTTACTAAATGCCCCAAAGCGCTCGAATCAGGATAGGCTATAACAAATAACGAGATAGTCACTTTTGTGCATTTCGCTTTTTGCAGTGCGAAACAAAAGATTAATTAAACGAGTTAAATAATGCCCAGTGAAAATTTGAAAACGAAACGACCTTTATATATTCCTTATGCCGGAAATACACTTTTAGAACTCCCACTTTTAAATAAAGGTTCTGCGTTTAATGAAGATGAACGTAAGAGCTTTAATTTACACGGTTTGATTCCACACGTAACAGAAAGCATTGAAGAACAAAGTCAGCGTTCTTATCAACAATATTGTGCATTTAATAGTGATATCAATAAGCATATTTACCTGCGCAATATTCAAGATACCAATGAAACATTGTTCTATCACTTAATTGAAAACCACCTTAGTGAGATGATGCCGATCATCTATACACCAACAGTGGGTGAAGCTTGTCAGCGCTTTTCAGATATTTACCGTCGTCATCGTGGGATTTTTATTTCATATCCTGACCGTGATCATATTGACCAAATTATTCATAACGTGAATAAAAAGAACGTGAAAGTGATCGTTATTACGGACGGTGAACGTATTCTTGGACTTGGTGACCAAGGCATTGGCGGGATGGGGATTCCAATTGGTAAGTTGTCGCTGTACACCGCATGTGGTGGGATCAGTCCAGCTTATACATTGCCGATTACTTTAGATGTCGGAACCAATAACCAACAGCTGTTGAATGACCCGATTTATATGGGATGGAGTCAGCCTCGTATCAGCGGTGAAGAATATTATCAATTTGTCGATGACGTGATTAAAGCCATACAACAACGTTGGCCTAAAGCGCTGATTCAATTTGAAGACTTTGCACAAAAAAATGCGATGCCTTTACTGGAAAAATATCGCGATAAAATTTGCTGCTTCAATGACGATATTCAAGGGACAGCAGCAGTGTCTGTCGGAAGTTTAATAGCAGCATCACGCGCAGCAGGTAAACAGCTCAAAGATCAAATCGTCACCTTCTTAGGGGCGGGTTCAGCAGGTTGTGGGATTGCAGAACAGATCATCAAGCAAATGGTGGCGGAAGGTTTAACCGATGCTCAAGCGCGTGCGCGGGTGTTTATGGTCGATCGCTTTGGTTTAATTACTGAAAATCAGCCGAATCTTTTAGATTTCCAACGCAAACTTGCACAAGCACCAGATAACGTTGCTCATTGGGCAAATGCAGATTCGGTTATTTCACTCTTGGATGTAGTTACACATGCCAAACCGACTGTATTGATTGGGGTTTCGGGACAACCGGGACTGTTTAGCCAAGAGGTCATTGAAACGATGGCTGCGAATTGTGAACAGCCTATTGTGTTGCCACTGTCTAATCCAACATCGCGTGTCGAAGCGGTGCCTGCAGATATTATCGAGTGGACCAAAGGTAAGGCTCTGATTGCGACTGGTAGTCCATTTGCACCAGTGAATTATCACGGCAAGATTCATCATATTTCACAGTGCAATAACTCCTATATTTTCCCGGGGATTGGACTGGGTGTGATTGCATCTGGGGCGAAACGTGTGACGGAAAATATGCTGATGGCATCTAGTACGGCGTTGGCAGACTGTTCACCAAAATTGGCAGATCCAAATGCCGATTTATTGCCAAGTTTGGATTATTTACAGGATATTTCGAAGAAAATCGCATTGAAAGTGGCATTAGCTGCGATTGCTGATGGTGTTGCGCCAAATGTCAGCATTGAAGTGCTCGAACATGCGATTGAAGCGAATTTCTGGAAACCTGAATATCGTGATTATGTCCGTGTGACCTATTAACGCAATTTTAATTTTTATTCATATTTGTGGAACCTGACTCAAACCATGTTCCACATACTGAATAAATATAGATTGATTTTGATTGGTGTAAGCGATAGATAAAAAAGCCCCCATCTTTCGATGAGGGCTTTTTGAATTTGGAGCGGGAAAGGAGACTCGAACTCCCAAGACCCCAACCTTGGCAAGGTCACCGAGATTTATACTATTAAATGATGTTAACTATAAGTGTATGATTTAATTTATTATGTGTAGTTTTTAGTGGGGTGAAATTTTTAGCAATTTAGATCATTTAAGGGTATTTTGGTCACTTCATATTGGAAATTTTAATCAATAAAAGTCACCTATATTTTGGTGCTAATTTTCATGAGAAATAACAACATTATATAATTTAATATAATGATTCTTGATCCTCATGAAAATTTTTTATATTCAATTCAATAAATGAATATTATGCTCAATCCTATTTTGGATCATCTGGAGATTCTCTGTTTGAATTTGTCCAGGTGAACCGTACCGGGTTTGTCGGAGAGTCAATATTCTGAGAGACTATCCCGATGACAAAATTAAAATATACCCCTGAAATCAGAGAAAGAGCGGTTCAAAAAATTTGAAACTACCATCTTAATGATATACTCTAATTGATATACATTTAGATTGGGTTGTTTATAATGTTGATGCTTCGATTACCTGTAGAATTAGAAAAACAGTTAGATCAACTGGCTGAAAAGAGTCAAAGAACGAAATCATTTTTAGCCAGAGAAGCTATTTCTATGAGTATTGAGAGCTTATCGAAAAAATATATACATGAAAACAAAGGGTTAAGTTATATGAATATTAATCTATATGAAACTCTCGTTAAATTTTTTTCTACACCAGTTAATTTAGAAACTGAATCTAGAAAATCTAAATTTATTATGTTTAGTGAGGACGGAAAATTATTTGTTCACAATAACAAAGATAATATTCGCCCTTTAAGCACTGATGAAGTTGATAATTTTTATAAGATTTTTAAGGAAACTGGAAGTCGATCTCCATCAACCTATACCGATGTAACCTTCAACTCATCATATATTCTTGCTGCACTATCTCATTTAAAAGAACAAGCTATTATTTAAATAGCTTATACAAATAAAAAACCCCGGCATCCTGCCGGGGTTTTTTATTGGAACATTAGGTCTTTGTGCTCTTGCATGTCTTATATAGCGCCATCCTGGTGCTTATTTTTTATTATATGGAACTTCCTGTTCCTGACCATTCAATAATATGAAAATTCCAGTATGCCGCATAGCAGCAAAGGGCCGAGATTGATGTGAGCCTAAGCGTACAAAATAGCCTAAATTTCATCCACAGTAATTGGGGATAGTTTTCGCCCTGGAAGAGCTGAGAACATTGGGAAAATGCCAAAATTGACCATTTTTTAAACAATTTTATTGGCAAAAACTATCAAAAACGATCATAAAAAAGCCGACTTGTTTCAAAATCGGCTTTTTGAGCATTTTGGGATTTTTCTTGTTTTATTAAGTAGTTGATATTTATATTAATATACAAGTGTACTTCGTATAACCGCCATTATGTTAAATGGATATTATTCAAGATGAATAATTTTTCAGACAGATCCAATATTCTTATACAATAGCTCGCTATATCATTAGTAATTAATATAGTTTAGGAGTTTTAAGTATGGGGCTTTGGGATGAATTAAGTAGTTTAGGTAAAGCCTTACAAAATGTAACTGCTGATGTTGCTAAAAAATCTGAAGAATATGCAGCTTCTCCTATTCATGCTCAACAATATAAAAAACAAGTTAAAGAGAGTTTTGAAAAAGTTGTTGAACATGTAAAGGGTGATAAAGATATTTCGGAAATAAATATTCATAAAGTAGAGGAATTATTGCCGAAAAAAATTGAATATCAAGAACATATTAATGAGTTAATAAAAAATAAAAATCTTGGTCTATTCAAGAAATATAGCTCATATATGAAAGTTGAGATTAATATTTTGAATATCCTTTTTAACTTGGTTGCTGAAAAATATGGTGATAAAACTATAGATGACTCGCATCTAGATATATTAAATTGTATTAAAATTAAAATTAAAATTAAAATTAAAATTGAAAATGAAACAAACCTCTTAAGTCAGGAGCTTAAGAAGTTCGAAAGTTTCCCATCAATTGATCAGCTAAAAATCTTAGCGGAGAGAATTGAAAATTTATTTTCTAGTGCTAATGAATTATTTTTTTCCACTAAAAAAATTTTACTAGAAAATTATCCGGAAATTAGTATTTTATAATTATCTAAACAGCTTTGATGGTAAGTATTTTAGTAGCACTAAAAACTGACGTGCTACCGACTTATCTTTTATATCCTGATCGCTTTGTTGTATAAACATATAAGTATTTTATTTTAATTAATTTTATTTAAAAATTTCAATAAAATACTTTAAAAGCATATGGTTATAAAATATTTATGCAACAAGGCTCTATTTATTATTAAAATAATCATCGATTTTATCATTATAAGATTTTATATTTTTTAATAATTTAGAAACGTTTTCTATGTCGTTTTCAATATTTTGTTTTTCCTTTAAAGTATTTATATATTTTTTTTCATGTTCTAAAAAGTATGGATGTTTTTCTTTAAAGGATACCTCATCTAGATTTTTTTTATCTAATTGCATATCTTTCAATCCTATTTTACTGTTATTTCCTTGGTAGAGTTCTATTAATTTAGATTGTAATATATCAAGCTCCTCTCTTAATTTTTTCATTAGTTCTTTTGAGTCAATAGAAACTTTTTCTAACCATGGTTTAATTTTTTCATTAAATCTTTCTATTTTTTTAATATATGTAGATGAATTTTCTATTAATGTAGATAACTCTTTAAACTTACATATAAAGTCCAAAGCACCAGATACTCTAGCCCCTTTGACACTCATTAATTTAATATTATAAATTTTTTCTTTATATATAGAATTATTATTACTTTCTAGCCCATACTCAAAACTTCTATACTTCCTGTTAAGTTCTTCATCACTAATTTCTACGATTTCATTTAAGAATGAAATTAAGTTTTCAATTGGCTCAACTATGTATTTATTAATAAATTTATACTCACTTTGTATAGAAGTATTACATGCGTCAGCTACAAAGCTCATTGCATCAAACCAGAAATCATCATTAATTATTACTTTCTTTTTTTGATCAGTATTAAATTTATGAAATATTTCAGTATATTGGATCATCTCACTCACTCGAGCATACTTATAGTTACACCAGTCCATGAATGGAAAAATTTGAAGATTTTTAAATACTAAAATGCTATAAAAATAACTAGAATTTCCATAACCAAAGTTTGTATTAAATTGAAAGCTCAGGTCTTCATTGAGTTTGTAATTTGGTAATGACCATCCTCTATATTTATGTGAATGAGCAATAATTTCATTATTTTTCTTACTACTTCTGATAGACATAGTAATTCTATATGCATGAATCCAGGTTATAATATATTTTGAAAAATTTTCACTTAAGCTATTCATAGCTGAATTATAAGCTTTATTTTCTTGTTCTATTTGTTCTTCTTCTGATAAATAGATTGAATATCCCCTGTAAGATCCTGACTTTAATAGATATTCTACATTATCAACCTTCTGTGAAAGATTTATTAGCTCTTGATTTATATCTATAGGGATTGACGGTAAATACCTACTTGCTAATGAAATACAAAAATTAAAATTTTCTATTTTATTTTCTTGAGCTAATTTTTTTGAAAAATTTGGTAATTCAGAGTTCTTTAAAATTTCAAGTAAAATTAGAGGGTTAGATTTTTGTTCAGATCTAGCTTTTTCCATATACGATACAATTTCATCAAATATTTCCTGATATTTTTTTTCAATTAGATCTCTTGCGAAAGTAAAAACCACCTCAATCTAAGTTTCATGAGATATCAGAACTTAAACCGTTTTTCAGATTCTGAATTTAAACGCTTGGTTGGCGTACCTCGACCAGTTTTTACCGAAAT
>NZ_VPAO01000015.1:0-77790 GCF_013419235.1 Acinetobacter sp. YH12098 | reverse complement strand
TAGATGAAAGTGGTTTTCAAAGTGAAAGTACCAGAACTCATAGTTATAGCCTTCAAGGAACACGTGCTGAAGGTGAATTTAACTGGCAGTTGAAGAATTGCAGTAATGCGATCGGTGCAATTATCGAAAATAGATTATTGACAGTTGGTGTGTTTAATTGTTCTGTGAATACAGAAGTATTTGAATGTTGGATTGAACAGGATTTATTACCTAAGTTGAAAGAAAGCAGTGTTTTGATTATGGACAATGCGACCTTTCACAAAGGGAAAAGACTTCAGGAGTTGATACGTTGTGCAGGCCATTACATTGTGTGGCTTCCTAAATATAGTCCAGATTTAAATCCAATAGAAAATATGTGGTCACGAGTCAAGGCGATTCGAACTAAGTTTAGAGTTAAAGATATTGATAAATTATTTAAAGATTACTGTAATGATTTATTTGGTATTTAGCTATAGATCCTGCCTTATCAGATGATTCTGTTCTCCCGTTAAATATTGGCATACACATGGCGCAAGTAAAGAAATCTTTTCCGCAGCAAAAATCGGAATTACATGCACGAAATCTGCATCGCAGTCGTTACGATTTTCCTCAGTTAATACAGAGCTGTCCGGAACTTGGACCCTTTGTCAGCCCAAATAAATATAATGATTTATCGGTAGATTTTTCTGATCCACAGGCTGTGAAAATGCTCAATAAAGCATTGCTCAAGCATTTTTATGGCATTCAATATTGGGATATTCCCAAAGATTTTCTTTGCCCGCCTATTCCAGGCAGAGCTGACTATATTCATTATTTGGCTGACTTGTTGAGTGCCAACAATAAAGCTCAGATTCCAACTGGACACGCTGTTCAAGTTTTAGATATTGGGGTTGGCGCGAACTGTATTTATCCGATTATTGGTCATCGCAGCTATGGCTGGAAATTTGTAGGCTCAGACATACATTCTGCATCGGTTAAAAGCGCTCAATTTATTGTGGAGGCCAATCCGAATCTGCGTAAAGGCATTCAGATTCGATTGCAGACGACTGCGAGCAATATTTTCAATGGTGTGATTAAACCTTCAGATCGTTTTGATTTGACCATGTGTAATCCGCCATTTCATGCCTCTCAAGATGAAGCCGATGCGACCGCAACGCAAAAATTAAGAAAACTGGGCAAGCCAGTTGATCGGAGCAAGGTGGTATTAAACTTTGGCGGTCAAAAGAACGAACTCTGGTGTGATGGCGGCGAAGAACGATTTGTCTGCCAAATGGTGCAAGAGAGTATTCATTTTGCTGAGCAATGCCTTTGGTTTAGTACGCTGGTTTCCAAGAAAACAACATTGCCAGTGCTTTTAAAGGCCTTAGCGAAGAGCGGCGCAGTGGATGTGAAAACTATTAAAATGACTCAGGGACAAAAAGAAAGCCGTTTTGTCGCTTGGACTTTTTTAGATTCAAAGCAGCAGCAAGCATGGAACAATGCACGTTGGACTTCAGCTTAAGTCTGTCTTCTTTGGAAATTTGGGTCATCAGTGCACTATTCCATGAATAGAGGCGAGGCATTGCAAGTATGGCGTCTTGGATCAATCCGGCGAATTTTTGCTAAACAAGACGCATTGTTAATTGTTACAAAAAACAGCATCTAGCGATTTTTGATTATTTCGTGTTCTAAATGCCTTAAATTTTCTGCAAGGGCTTCTTTTATATGTGAAAAATGCGCGGAATTGAACTGCAAATGCGTATGTTTATCATTTAAATTTTATATAAATCATAAGCTTACAAAAATTATATTTTGCATTCATTTTGAAACTTGTCCATAATATTTGAAAAGGGTATGGAGTGAAGAAAATGCGTGGCAATCCAGAAGTCGTAGACTACTTAAATATGCTGATCGGTGGCGAACTGGCTGCTCGTGATCAATACTTAATTCATTCCCGTATGTATGAAGATTGGGGCCTGAGCAAAATCTTTGAACGTATCGATCATGAAAGCCAAGAAGAAGGCTCACATGCAGATGCATTGATTCGTCGCGTATTGTTCCTTGAAGGAACGCCGAATATGAATCGTGATGATATTGAAGTCGGTACAGACGTTGTGACTTGTTTAAAAGCGGATTTGGCGCTTGAATATCATGTTCGTGAGAAACTTGCTCAAGGCGTAAAATTGTGTGAAGAAAAGGGTGACTATGTGACCCGTGATATGCTCCGTCAGCAAATGTCAGATACTGAAGAAGATCATACTTACTGGCTTGAAAAGCAAATGCGTTTGATCGAACTTATTGGTCTTCCAAACTATATTCAGTCTCAAATGTAATTTAAAAAATATCCAAAAAACCCAGCTTCTGCTGGGTTTTTTATTGGACCATGAAAACTATTGTTGTAGTTTTTTAATATCTGCCAGGACCTTCGCCGCGTGTGTCTGTGCATTCACGCTGGTATAGTGATAAACAATAATGCCTTTCGGATCAATGAGAAAGGTTTCACGTTTGGCAACTTTCAAAATCCCTAAGTTTCGTACAATACCTAGCTGTGTCGCCAGCTTGTGCTGTTGGTCGGCAAGAATTGGAAAGGGAAGTCCTAGTGCTTTAGAGAACTTTTGATGTGATGCAATATCATCTAAGCTTGCGCCCAAAACAACCGCATTACTTTTTAAAAATTGTGGATATAGGGTTTTAAATTGATTGGCTTCTTCTGTGCAACCCGGTGAATTGTCTTTGGGGTAAAAATATAGAACAAGCCATTTCCCTTGATATTGCTTCAGTTCGTGCCATTTCCCATTTTGATCTTGCAATTTAAAGTTGGGTGCGGGTGTGCCTACCCATTGTTTTTGTTTGTTTTGACTGGTGCTGAGTATTGATGTTTCAGCAACTGTGATTTGGGTAGTTGCTATTAAAGCACATGTCATGAAACAGATTTTTAGCAATGAAGAAACTTTCATAGAGCATCAGTTTATATTGTTCTTTATCCGATCTTAGCAAATTTTAAAGCGCTGTAGGCTAGCTGATTTTATATTTATCAAAGTCGATTTCGAATGTCTTTTGGCAAATCGGTTGATGTGCTGAAATGCCACTATCAAACTTGCTTTGAACTTTTATACTATTTGGAATCGTTTAATTTTAGAGTTTGCATTGAATCAACATATTTTACTTATTACTGGCTGGGGCGGCGGTCGTAAATTACTTGCTCCTTTACAACAGGCATTGATCGCGCAAGGTTATCAGGTCGAATTATGGAATATTTTTGATGCCTTAAATCTAGAAGTGCTCGAACAGAAAGTTGAATTGGCGAAGCAATTTGATGTGATTGTTGGCTGGTCTCTTGGCGGTCAATTGGCGACGATTTTGGTAGATGAAATTCAAAAAAAATATCAACAACAGAAAGTGCTGATCACACTTGGCTCAAATCCAATTTTTGTGGCTCAAGAACAGTGGCCTGCTGCGATGGATCAAGCGAGTTTTCAAAGCTTCAAACAATCTTTCGAGCAGGATGCTATTTCTACTTTAAAGAAGTTTGGTTATATGGTTTGTCAGGGTACTGATAGCACCAAGCAAGATTTCATCACCTTGCAAAGTTTGATTCAAGCGCAAAATTTAGATGTGCTTCGAGCTGGATTGAATTGTTTAGAGACGCTCAATAATGTCAGCATCTTGAAAAACTACACAGGTCATCAATACCATATTTTTGCTAAGCAAGATTATTTGGTTAGTTACAAAGTTGAACGCTTACTGCGTAATTTAACTGTAAAGTTTTTGGAGACTGAATTGGTTTCTGGCTCACATGGCTTTCCATTGTTCGAATCTGAAGTCATAAGTTGCAAAATCTTCCAATATTTAAAGAAAATAGAACAAATCTCTGAATAGCTGGGCTTTATGGCAATTTATTTTTCATTGGCGTGGGGGTAACATCTTGCCACATTGATGTTTTAGCCTGATACATGGAGTGAGGGATGGTCAATTTAACCGATCTACAATTTGATCAGCAGCATATTTGGCATCCCTATACATCGATGACTCAGCCCCTTCCAACGTTTAAAGTGAAACGTGCGCAAGGGGTGATGATTGAACTTGAAGATGGTCGTCAATTGATTGATGGTATGTCTTCATGGTGGTGTGCGATTCATGGTTATAACCATCCTGAGCTAAATCAGGCTGTCACCGATCAACTGCAACAGATGTCACATATCATGTTCGGTGGATTGACACATGATCCCGCGATTCAACTTGCTAAATTACTATTAAAAATCACACCGCCCAGTTTAGATAAAATCTTCTTTGCCGATTCAGGTTCGGTTGCTGTCGAAGTAGCCTTAAAAATGGCAGTACAGTATTGGGCATCTTTGTATCTACCGAATAAAACCAATTTTGTCACTCCGCGTTCTGGCTATCATGGCGACACTTGGAATGCGATGTCTGTGTGTGATCCCGTGACAGGGATGCATCAAATTTTTGGCCCAAGTTTACCAAATCGATTTTTTGTTCCTGCGCCGCAAGTTGGCTTTGACCAAGCGTGGAATCAGGCGGATATTGCTGAGCTAGAAAAGATTCTCTCTGAACAGCATGAAAATATTGCGGGATTGATTCTTGAGCCGATTGTACAAGGTGCAGGAGGTATGCGTTTCTATCATCCTGAATATTTGCGTCAAGCTAAATTACTCTGCGAAAAATACAATATCTTGTTGATCTTTGATGAGATCGCGACAGGTTTCGGGCGTACCGGAAAACTCTTTGCTTGGGAATGGGCCGCAGTTGAGCCAGACATTATGTGTATAGGCAAAGGACTGACGGGCGGTTATATGACCTTATCTGCAACCTTAACCACGCAGAAAGTCGCGAATACGATTAGCCAAGGCGAAGCCGGCGTGTTTATGCACGGCCCAACCTTTATGGCGAATCCCTTGGCGTGTGCTGTGGCTGTAAAAAGTACCGAACTGCTGCTGTCTCAAGATTGGCAAGCCAATATTCGACGTATCGAAGCTCAATTAAAGTTTTATTTACCAGCACTTTCCTCGCTTGAACATGTCAAAGACGTACGAATACTTGGTGCAATTGGTGTGGTGGAATTGACCTTTAATGTAGATATGAAAACGCTACAACAGGAGTTTGTCCGTCGCGGCATTTGGATTCGTCCATTTGGTAAGCTAGTGTATGTGATGCCGCCATATATTATTTCTGAGCATGAATTAAAAATTTTGCTAGAACAAATGGTTGAGGTGGTGAAAAACATGGAGCAGCCAGCATGAATCTGCTCAACCATTTTTCAGAGCAGCTTGATCAGCTGAAACAGCATGGCAACTTACGTCAGTTCACGTCAAATCATCAGCACGATCGTTACATTAGTATTCATGATCACAAAATGTTGAATTTGGCGTCAAATGACTATTTGGGCTTGGCGTCCAATGTTCAGCTTCGTGAGCAATTTTTTGATGAAACCCCAAATGCACAGCGTTGGATGAGTTCATCATCCTCTCGATTGCTGACAGGAAATTTTCCTGAATATGAACAGCTTGAAGACAATTTAAGCCAAGCCTTTCACGGCCGTGCAGCTCTGTTATTCAACAGTGGTTATCACATGAATATCGGGATTTTACCTGCGCTTGCAGACAGTAAAACCTTGATATTGGCGGATAAGTTGATTCATGCCAGTATGATTGATGGCATCCGCTTATCAACTGCGAAATATGTGCGCTATCGCCATAATGATTTGGCACATTTATCTCAGCTTTTATGCAGATATCATGAAAATGAGGCTTTTGAGCGGATCATTGTAGTGACTGAATCGATTTTCAGCATGGATGGTGATGAAACCGATTTAGCTGAACTGGTACGGATCAAAAAGCAATTTTCCAAAGTAATGCTATATGTCGATGAAGCGCATGCCATTGGTGTGCGCGGTGAGCGAGGTTTAGGTTGTGCTGAACAATATCAAGTGATGGATGATATTGATCTTTTAGTCGGGACATTTGGTAAAGCACTGGCTTCAATAGGGGGGTATCTCATCTGTCATGCGATTATTCGTGACTATTTGATTAACTCGATGCGACCGTTGATTTTTAGTACCGCACAGCCCCCGATCTGTATGGCGTGGACAGATTTTATCTTCAAGAATGTTTTAAATTTAAAAGCAGAGCGTCAATATTTACAGCAAATCAGTCAAAGTTTGCAGCGAGCTGTGCAAGACAAAGGTTTTGATTGTCCATCTACATCACATATTGTGCCCGTCATTATTGGCGAGTCGAATAAAACTGTAGCAAAGGCTCAAGCTTTGCAAGCAGCAGGTTTTTATATCATGCCTGTACGTCCACCCACTGTGCCGCAGCATAGTTCGCGCTTACGCATTTCACTCACTGCTCAAATTACACAAACTGATTTGGATCAGTTGACTCAATTGTTGTGAGTGACTTGTGAATAATTTTGAGATTGATAAATGCCAAGTGGCGTTGCGCTTTGCTCAGGCAGGGCACAGCTATGCTGAACATGCCGTAGCACAAAAAGAGATTGCTCAACATTTATTTGAGTTGATGCAGCAGTATTGTCCAAAGTTGCAAAATCACCCCGTAGAAACCGTTTTTGAAATTGGATGTGGCTCGGGGAATTTAAGCCATTTAATGCTGGAAAATATGCAAATCAATCATTTGGTTTTAAATGATCTGTATGCAGAAATTCAACAGTATTTTCCCTCAAGTCCACAGATTCAGTACTGGCTAGGAGATATCGAACAACTAGAATTTCCACAGCATATCGACTTGATCGCATCCAGTTCGGCTTTGCAATGGGTAGGGAACTTTGCAGGCATTGTAGAAAAAGCCTTTCAAAGTTTAAATCCAGAGGCATATTTTTGTTTTTCGACCTTTGGGCAGCAGAATTTACAGGAAATAAAAGCTTTGACTGGGCAGGGTTTGGACTACCTCGATATCGACATGCTTCAAGCTATATTAAGTCAAAATGGTTTTGAAATTCTGCATCTTTCAGAGCAGACAGCGGCATTATATTTTGATCATCCAAAGCAGGTTTTGCATCATTTAAAAGCGACAGGTGTGACTGCGACAGCCTCACATTTTCGTTGGACGAAACAATCGCTCTTTGATTTTTATTCAGCATATCAACAGTTTTCTTTGCGTGATGAAACTGGGCAGATGCGTTATACACTGACCTATCATCCGATTTTTTGTATTGCACGGAGAATGCCATGACAGGGCAAGTTTATTTCATTAGTGGGATCGATACAGGCATCGGTAAAACATATACCACGGGCTATTTGGCTAAAATATGGAATGAACAAGGGGCGCGAACGATCACGCAAAAGTTGATCCAAACAGGCAATGTCGATATTTCTGAGGATATAGAACAACATCGTCAAATTATGGGTACGGGGTTGTTGGTCGAAGATGAAACCAAACTCACGATGCCTGAAATATTTAGTTATCCTGCGTCGCCACATCTTGCTACCAAAATTGATGGACGTGACATTGATTTTGCTAAAATCGAATACGCGACAAAACGTTTAACTGAAAAATATGACAACGTTTTACTCGAAGGTGCGGGTGGGTTGATGGTGCCATTAACCACGGATCTTTTAACCATCGACTATGTTGTAGAGAAACAATATCCCGTTATTTTGGTGACATCAGGTCGTTTGGGCAGCATTAACCATACGATTTTAAGTTTGGAAGCACTAAAAAGTCGTGGCTTAGTGCTTTATGCACTGGCTTATAATTTAAATGATGAATCGCAAGATGCATTGATTTCTAAAGATACTGCTGAATATTTAAAAGCATATTTAGCCAAACACTTTCCAGAGGCGTTATGGATTGATGTTCCTGTAATTCCATCTGTATAAAGAAACAAAAACCGCTCAAATGAGCGGTTTTTTTATACTTAAGAAATTAAAATTTCTTAAAGCCTTTGTTGTTTCCGCTAAATGCACGACTTGGCACAGAGTCATTACGACGCTCACGATTGCCAAAATTGTCGTTACGACGTTCACGGTTACCGAAGTTTTCACTGTTGCGATCATTACGGTTATTGTTGAAACCTTCATTGCGACGCTCTGAACGGTTAAATCCATTGCCTTGGAAACCACCTTCAGTACGGCCAGTACGACGTTCGCCACGGTTGTCTTGATAACCATTGCTTTGTTGTGGCTGGTTTTCGTCACTGTCACGACGTTGTTGGCGTAAGTAACCACCACGACGTGCTGCCATTGGTTTGTCTTGCATACGTTCAGTACGACGTTTCGCCATACCAAACAGGCCAGTACCTTGACGTGGTTTAAGTTCAACCGACTTGGTTAAGTTGTCAATATCTTGTTTATCTAGCTCGATCCAACGACCAGTACGCAGTTCGCGTGGCAGAATTACTGAACCATAACGTGTACGTAAAAGACGGCTCACTTTTAAGCCTTGAGATTCGAAAATACGACGAACTTCGCGGTTACGACCTTCTTTTACGACCACTTGATACCAACGGTTAATACCGTCACCACCAATTTCAGAGAATGACTCAAATTTTGCAGGGCCATCATCTAAAACAACGCCTTGTAACATGTTGTTTTTTAACTGAGGAGTGACTTCACCCATGACACGAACAGCATATTCACGCTCGATTTCGCTAGAAGGGTGCATTAAACGGTTCGCCAGTTCACCGTCATTCGTGAACAGCAATAGACCTGTAGAGTTAATATCTAGACGACCCACCATCACCCAACGATCACCTGTAATTTGAGGTAATTGTTCAAATACCGTTGGACGGTTTTCAGGGTCATTTCGTGAACAAATTTCGCCTTCTGGTTTGTAGTAAATCAACACACGGCGACGAATTTCGTCTTCAATTTGGAACTGAACTTTACGACCATCGATGCGAAGCTCATCGCCTGGTTCGATACGTTCACCCACTTGGGCAACTTGCCCATTTACGCTCACACGACCAGCGGCAATGACTTCTTCCATATAACGGCGAGAACCCAAACCAATGCGTGCGAGCACCTTTTGCAATTTTTCACTCATGACAGCATAACCTTAGAAATTATCATCAACAGTTCACCTATTTATGACTTCGGTGCATTCGCATCGAGGGCCATAAAAGCTTCCTTGGCATCCTGCAGGGGAGGCAATTGGCCCAAAGAGGTTAGACCAAAAGCATTTAAAAATTGAGGCGTTGTAACTAACAACGCGGGTCGTCCTGGGAGTTCACGAAAACCAGATTCTTTAATCCAGTTCCAGTCAAATAACGTACGTAAAATTTGACTATTGTTGGTCACCCCACGGATTTGCTCAATATCTGCGCGGGTTACCGGTTGATGGTAAGCAATGACAGAAAGAGTTTCGAGCAAGGATGGCGATAAACGAGTTGGTCGTTCAGGCCAGGTCTGTGCAATAATATTACGATATTTTGCACGTACTTGAAAACGGAAACCTTGAGCGGTTTCAACAAGTTCAATTGATCTGCCGTGTTGCAGCATTGAAAGTTGCTGCAAATATTGGCGTAATTCGGTTTTACTGAAACGGTCTTGGAAAGCCTCTTTTAAACGGGCAATACTCACCGCCGCTTCACTGGCAAAAATAATGGCTTCAAGCTGCATCAAAATTTCATGCAGATTATCTTCTGAAGACACCGCAGTCATTTGTTTAAGTTCAGTGTTCATGCACGTGCTCCCTGAATTGCAAGCGGTGCTTCTACACCTGATGCGACAATTTGAACTTTTTGTTGGCGTGTCAGTTCCAACACAGCCATAAATGTCACGACAACACCCATGCGGCCTTGGCTTGGTTTGAGTAAGTCCGCAAAGTCTAATACTTCACCTGACTCAAGCTTAGTTTCAATATAAGCAATACGTTCTTCGAGTAAGACAGGCTCTTGCAAAATTTGGTGGGTAACTGGTTCTGGTCGATTAAAAACACAGAGTATGGCATCACGAAGTAATTGAATGTCATAGCCATCATTGGTTTCGACAATCGTTCCTAAACTGACATTGGTATCGAAAGTATCTCGATCCAATACCGACATTTGACCTAATCTTTCCGCAGCTTGTTTAATGCGCAAATAGGTTTCTAAACGGTCAATCAATTCTTGTTTAGGATCTTGTTCATGTGCTGCGGTCGATTTAGGTTTTGGCAATAATAGACGCGATTTTAAATCGGCCAATAGGGCTGCCATCACCATATAGTCTGCGGTTAATTCAATATCTAGAGATTTCATTGCATCCATATAGGACAAATATTGGGATGCAATCGGGGCAATATCGACTTGTAATAAGTCGAAGCCATTTTTTTGAATCAGGTAAATCAGAAAGTCGAGTGGTCCTTCGAAATGCTCTAATAGAATTTCAAATGCAGCGGGTGGGATGTACAAATCTTCTGGAATAGCTTCTTGCCACTCATCCAAAACGCGAATGTGTGGAGCATCTTCCATAGAATTATGGACAGTTTGGTTCATTGCAATTATAGGCCACGCGAATTTTCAAAGGCATGCAGACAGCTTTCGCTTCGATCTCACATCGAAAGTAAAAGCACAAAAGTTATAGGGAATAGTGTAATGGAAAAATGCGTTTAAAGAAATTACTGAACGGTTGAATTGGGTAAAAAACATAAAATTTATAGGGAATAGGCTTTATTTATACACATGTAAAATTTTAAAGCTGTGATATCGATCACAACTTGTGTTAATTATAAATAATACACTCATCAATCCATGAACTTATTTAAGCTGTGATGTCTGGATGGTGGGCGTCTATCATGAAATGATTTGAATGAATTGACTAAAAGAATATTTGCTATGCCACAACAATATAATCAATGGGGTCAGGCCGTAGGGATGACGTTGGCGCAGTTTGAACCTTGCCAGTTCAGATGTAAAACCGAAATGGGGCAATCTGTTCGGCTTATTCCAATGCTGCCAGATCAGCTTGATGATAGTCTTTTACAGCGGCTATGGCAGACAGTACAACAAGAACCTGATGAACGCTGTTGGACGTATTTGCCTTATTCTCAAATTCAAAGCATGCAGCAATTGCGTGATTATTTTCAGCAATCCTTTCATTTTGCGGGTTCCATGCATTATGTCATTGAGGTTGGTGAAGCCGTTGTAGGGTGGATTGGTTTGCTCAATGTACGCCCAGCACATGCCGTCATTGAAATTGGCAATGTCTATTTTTCAAGTTTAATGAAGCAATCAACCGCAGCAACAGAAACCATTTATCTATTGTTAAAAGCATGCTTTGCAGCAGGTTATCGACGGGTGGAGTGGAAGTGTGATGACTTGAACACGCCTTCGAAAAATGCTGCCTTACGTTTTGGCTTTCAATTTGAAGGGTTGTTTCGTCAACATGTGATAGTGAAAGGTCGTAATCGTAATACCGCTTGGTTTGCGATGTTAGATCAGGATTGGCCAATGTTGTCTCAAGCTTATGCAGCTTGGCTCAATACAAATAATTTTGATGAGCAAGGGCAACAAAAAATTCATTTAAAAGAATTTATGCAGCTTTATCGCGCTTGAGCAAAAGCCAACTATCAAGACTTTGAGCCTGTTAGTCATATCTTTTTTCAAGTGCAAATTCGATGATGTGCTGGCACTGCGCTTGCGAGCAGAGATTTTGACTTGATCGGTGTTTAAATAGTGATTTGACCGTTGATGCATGCAGAAAATAACGAAAAATTTGCGGCTGTGTTGTCGCTATTGGTGAAATTAAATTTTCATCTTTTGCCCTCAGTTGAGCCGTGGATTCTAAAGTCCAAGGCTCAGTGGCATATATAGCAAAATGATTGAGACTGCTTTGCTCGGAGACACTGAGGTCTGTCGCATTTTGGAGCTTGAGTAAAATCTGAAATAAAGTCATCAGGTCGATTCCTTTATCGAAAGGTAATTTAACCGCGCTTTGAGCAGATGACCTTTACATGCTGTGCCTCTGATCGGTAACAGCATGTATTTAACAGTACATGCTATTCAAAGGCACTGACATCACCGACACCACGGCGAATCACTTCAGGGTATTCACCTGCAAGGTTTACAACGCTAGTGGTATTTAAAGTACCTAAACCGCCATCAATTAATACATCTATTCGTTTGCCGATTTGCAGTTCAATTTCATAAGGATCATCAATCGGTTCTTTTTGGCCAGGTAAAATTAAGGTCGATGTTAATAAAGGCTCACCGAGTTCTTTGAGTAATAATTGGCAAATCGGGTTGCTCGGAATGCGTAGTCCAATGGTTTTCTTTTTAGGATGCATTAAACGGCGAGGAACTTCACTGGTCGCAGGCAAAATAAAGGTAGTGACCGCAGGGGTGTTATTTTTCAATAAACGATACATGGCATTATCGACTTTGGCATAAGTGGCAATGTCAGATAAATCTGCACAAATAATCGCATATTGATGTTTAGCATCGAGCTGACGAATTTGGGCAATGCGTTCCATGGCATTTTTGTTCCCAATTTGGCAACCGATGGCATAGGCGGCATCTGTAGGATAAACCACCACATCGCCGGCACGAATCCGTTCAACGGCTTGCGTAATTAAACGGGGCTGAGGATTTTCCGGATGTATTCTTAAATGCAACATGTCGTTTTCCTCTTATTATTAAAAGCTCTAGACATTATGTCGCGGTCTATTCGCTTTGTGCAACGTGAAATGCAGTCAAATTGTATAATTTAATCAAGCATTTCACGTTGAAATTCATTCGCCTGTAACATTTTGCCAGCACGTGTACAGTGGCAAATGCATTGGATAAAGCGCCAAGCATCGCGTGGAAGTTTGGCTTCACCTTTAAAATAAGCCTGTAATTGTGCATAGACATTATCTTTAAAGCTGCTGCCATCTCCTCCTTCACCAGTGAGGTTATCAAGTGAGACACGAAACTTACGCCCAAATGCTTTGGCAAATAACCATTCGATCGCTTGGGGCTTAATTTCTACCTGTTCAAAGAGGGCTTGTTGCTCTTTACTACGACCATCTGGTGCATACCAATAGCCTAAATCGGGAAGTAAACGGCGTTGCTCGCCAGCAATAGTCCAATGGCTAATTTCATGCAGGGCGCTATTGAAATAACCATGGGCAAATTGAATACGGGCAGGGCCGTTTGAATCAGCAGGAAAGTACTCGGGCTCAAAGTCACCTTTCACTAAGCTCACATTCAGGTGGGAAAACCAATGATTAAAGTGTAAGATGAGCCAATCGACGTGTTCTGTTTCTGTGGAAAGTTTCTCCCAAGCCGAGAGTTGCACTTGGTCAGTTGAAATGTCAGAATCAAGCGTTGAAATTGTGCTCATAAGTGATGAAACATTCACTTCTGTTTGCGGCTGCAACAGATGCATAACTTAAGTTACCCAAATGGTCTGTCTAAATAAGTACAAAATTGTATCTTAATCTTTGACAGAGTACTGATGAATTTGTAGAATTGCCGCCTTAATTATGTCAGCAAATACCTTTCCGGCACAGATTGAGCCGTTTAAATGGGCTGAACAGGGCTTTAAATGGTCAGGAACACTGCCATTATCTCGCTTTGTTCGTATTGCTCGTGAAGCTGTTGGATCAATTGATGATCAATTGATTAACATAGACTGTAAGCTATCAATGGATGCTTATCATCGCATTGTATGGCTAGATGGTCATGTTGAAACAAATGTTCCAATGGAATGCCAGCGTTGTCTGGATACTGTTGAGATCCCACTTGTTTTAAGTTTTCATCTAGCTCTTGTAGATGACGAGTCACTGATAGAGCGCTTGGATGAGGATGCTGATTTCATCGTTTTAGGTGAAAGTGAAGCAACAACCAAAGGTTCATATGATGCACCTGCGACTGCTGATTTACTCTCACTGATAGAGGATGAATTGTTATTGTTGATGCCTTTGTCACCTAAGCACGACGCTTGTGAACATAAGCATCAACCTGCCGCTGAAGAGCTTGTTGAAGAAAAACGGGACAACCCGTTTGATGTTTTGGCAGGTTTGAAGGGTAAACTTAACTAATTTTTGTGTTATACTCTCGAGTATAAGACAATCGAATTTGTTCTGATCCATTTTTTCGATCTTTGTAAGGAGCCATCATGGCCGTTCAGCAAAACCGTAAAAGTCGCTCTCGCCGTGACATGCGCCGTTCACATGACGCTTTAACCGAGAATGCATTAACTGTAGACCAAGCTACTGGCGAGACTCACCGTCGTCACCACGTATCTAAAGATGGTATCTACCGTGGTCGTCAATTATTCGCTAAAGCATCTGCTGAATAATTGGTGATGTATTAAGCGTCAAGCTTAGTAGAAAAAATGGGAGCGTTAAGCTCCCTTTTTTTGTACCGATTTTTTGTTGCATTTGGCAATTACCAAGACAAAAATTAAGTGTTAAATTTCCGTCCCTGAAACAAGCTTACATGGGATTGTGTTGAATAAATGTCCAAATAGCATAAATTCACCAGTCTTGATAAAGGATTTTTTATGTCTGCTAAACAACTCGAGCAAGCAGCTCAAGCTACTAAAACTGCATTCGTGTTCCCGGGTCAAGGGTCACAGAAAGTCGGCATGCTCGCTGAACTTGCAGAACAGTTTAGTAGTGTGCAAGCAACATTTGCAGAAGCATCAGAAGTAGTTGGCTTTGATCTTTGGCAAATTGCGCAAAGTGGTGAAGGGTTAAACCAAACAGAATTTACTCAACCTGTACTACTGACTGCCAGTATTGCTTTATGGCGTGTGTGGTTAGAGTTAGGTGGTGTTGCACCGAAATACCTTGCAGGTCACTCATTAGGTGAATACAGCGCCTTGGTTGCTGCGGGAGCGATGAGCCTAGGTGATGCCGTTAAACTGGTGAACCTACGTGGTCAGTTGATGCAAAGTGCTGTACCTGAAGGTCAAGGTGCAATGGCGGCAATTTTGGGTCTAGATGATGCCAAAGTCATTGAACTTTGTGCTCAAGCAGAAGGCCCAGGTTCAGTAGATGCTGCAAACTACAATGCACAAGGTCAAGTTGTCATTGCGGGTGATAAAGCCATGGTTGAAGCGGTTATGGCTGCTGCTAAGGAAAATGGCGGTAAGGCAATTGCACTTCCGGTTTCTGTGCCATCGCATTGTGCATTGATGAAACCTGCTGCTGAACAGTTTGCGACAGCATTGGAACAAACTGCCATTGAGCTGCCTACTATACCTGTAATACAAAATGTAGGCGCTGAAATCGCGACTGATGTAGCGCAATTACGTCAGGCGTTAACTGCACAGTTATACCAATCTGTACAGTGGACAAAGACCATGCAGTATTTGCAAGACCAAGGTATTCAGTACATTGCTGAATGTGGTCCGGGTAATGTCCTTGCGAATCTCGCAAAACGTTTGCCAAATATTGAAAAAGCATTCCCACTCGACACGAAAGGTCGTATGGAAGATGCACTGAATGCCATTTTAGTGGCAGAAGGGAAAATTGCATGACACAAGAACGCAAAGTTGCTTTAGTAACAGGTGCGAGCCGAGGGATTGGAGCAGCAATTGCTCAGCAATTGATTCAAGACGGTTATTTTGTTGTAGGTACTGCAACTTCAGAAGCGGGTGCGGAAAAATTATCTGCTGCTTTTGCTGAAAATGGTGCGGGTAAAGTTCTAGATGTACGTGATGCAACTGCAATCGATGCATTGGTATCAGACATTGAGCAAAACTTTGGTTCTGTATTGGTTTTAGTGAACAATGCGGGTATTACCAAAGATAATTTGTTACTTCGTATGTCAGAAGATGATTGGGATGACATTCTCAACATTCATTTGAAAGCCGTTTATCGACTTTCTAAACGTGTTTTAAAGGGTATGACCAAAGCACGTTTTGGTCGAATTATTAATATTAGTTCTGTGGTTGCACATTTTGCTAACCCAGGACAAGCAAATTATTCTGCTGCAAAAGCAGGGATTGAGGCCTTTGGTCGCAGCCTTGCAAAAGAGATGGGAAGCCGCCAAATCACTGTAAATGCAGTGGCTCCGGGCTTTATTGCAACAGAAATGACAGAACAGTTAAGCGAAGAAATTCGTAAAAAGATGAGTGATCAAGTGGCTTTAAACCGTTTAGGTGAGCCGCAAGATATCGCAAATGCCGTAAGTTTTCTTGCTTCTGAAAAGGCAAGTTACATTACCGGAACTGTATTACATGTAAATGGTGGTTTATACATGAGCTAAGCGCTCAAGTATAAACTTTCAAAACGATTTAGATTCAATTAAACTAACGGCATTAAAAACGCCACAAGCAATGAGGAGAATTCCTGTGAGCGATATCGAACAACGCGTAAAACAAGCAGTAGCTGAACAACTTGGTCTTAAAGCAGACGAGATCAAAAATGAAGCTTCTTTCATGGATGACTTAGGTGCAGATTCTCTAGACCTAGTTGAATTAGTTATGTCTTTCGAAAACGATTTCGACATCACTATTCCTGATGAAGATTCAAACGAAATCACTACTGTACAATCTGCAATTGACTATGTTTCTAAGAAACTAGGTTAATTTTAGATTTCAGCGATGCTGATTTAAAAAGCCACCATTCGGTGGCTTTTTTATGCCGAATATTTTGTTTTTACATTAGCTTACGTTTCTGTCACCAACAACAACTCAAAAGCGGTTATTTTTTAGCTATAAAAATAGAGTTTGAACAATAGTTAAATTATTTAAAACAGTAAAAACAACGGAGAAAAACATGGGTCTTTTTGATTTTGTAAAAGGTATCGGTAAAAAAAATACAGCACCTGCAGAGCCTCAGGCAGCGCCAGCAACACCTTCTGAACCATCTGCACAAGAAATTGCCAATAAGTTATTGGGTCATATTAAAGCACTGGGCTTGCCTGTAACTGGTTTGTCTGTGAGTTATAACGGTACTTCAGATCTAGCGACAGTGAAAGGTCAGGTACAAAGCCAAGCGGATCGTGAAAAGATTATCTTGGCGGTAGGGAATATTGATCATGTGGCGCAAGTGGATGATCAGTTAACAGTGACGAGTCCTGAGCCTGAAAGTAAGTTCTATACTGTCAAGTCGGGGGATAACCTGTCTAAAATCTCTAAAGAATTTTATGGTGATGCAAATCAATACAATAAAATTTTTGAAGCAAACCGTCCTTTGCTAAAAAATGCCGATGACATTTTCCCAGGTCAGGTGCTTCGTATTCCTGCATAAATATTTGTGTTTAAAGTAAAAAAAGCCATCACAAGATGGCTTTTTTTTGTATGCGTGAATGGTGAAGTTGAATATAATGCGGCTGAAATAATTCAAAATAAGAAATCAATGAAACAAAAAATCATCTTTATTTTCTTGCTGTTGCTTGCAGTTGTTGTGTGTTTTGTCTTTGGCTGCGGTGGGATGAGCGTATTGATCCTCGGGTGCTCAAGTGGCAGCAGTCTGAAATTTCTTATCATTCAAATTACACACAAGAGCCGTATTTTAACTTGCTTGGGCTGAATGCCGCAGATCGGTTTTCGGCATTGAATGTTGGGCGCTATCGTTATCATCAAGATTGGGCATTTAGTTTGTTGGGGCAAGAGCATCAGAATGTATTGGGCCAGCCATTGAATGCGAAGCTAACACGTGAAAAGTGGTCAGAAGAACAGACGAATTTAGTTGCGGAGTTTCAGCAATTGCTGGTCGATGATCCTAAGGCAGCTAGCGCATTTGTTGTTGAGCATCATCAGGTGCTCGGTGCGCTGATACAGCAAGAAAAGGTGCCGTTGCAGCGCTTTAACACATGGTTGCAGCATGCAGACCAATACCTCAGTTTAAGTATGCCGAGCAATTCCGCATATCCAGACTTTAAGTATTTAAATTAGTTAGCGATCCTTTATCAGATCAATATTGCTTTAAATAAAGAGGATAAGCTGGATGCATATATGGCTGAATATCACAGATTGCAGCAGATGCTTGAGCGCCCGAACTCATTGGTTGAAAGGATGCTGATTCAAAACTGGCTGGCACGTTATGTCCGAATTATACGTAATGAACAATTAAAGACTGGACAAGTAGTTTATTTGGAGCCTTTAAGTACCAGTCAGTTAAGTTTGCGCTCAGCAGCGCAATTGGAAGCCTATGGCGTATATGCGGTGTTGAAGCAGGTGCAGCAATCATTGGGCTGGAATACCTCGTTGATGTATTGGTTGTATTTGCCAAATCAAACTGCAAATCAATTGTTTAAGCAATATGAAGAGGCGGCACAGCTATCTGAGCTTTCTTATGATTCGTTTAGGATGCAGGCTGGTCAAAAACAGGGACAGTATTCATCTTGGCATATCAAAAACTATTTGGGCAATACTTTGTCCAATATAGAGGGGGTGCCTTGGGAGCGCTATGTGCTTGCAGGGCACATTTTGAATGATCGAATTATGATTTTTAATTTGTTGAATCAGGGTGCGACTGATTTAACGCAGTTGAATCAAAATAGCCACGGCCGACGTTTCTTTAAGAAGGAGGGTATGCTGTGTGCTGAGGTGCCGTATCCGCGTGAGCAATTTAGAGCACACAATTGGAATATTTTAGATAGCTGTGTGCAGTTGTAGTTTTTGTATATAAACATTTTGGTATAGAAATAAAAAAGCCCCAATGAGTAGGGGCTTTTTTACAGTCGTTTAGAAGCTTGGCTTCACGACCACTAAAATGATCACTGCAAATAAAATCAAAGTTGGCATTTCATTAAAATAACGCCAGAACTTATGCGATTTATAATGTGCATTTTCGATAAGCTTTTTACGGTAATAACCACATACAAAATGATAAATCACCAATAGTCCAACTAATCCAACTTTTAGGTAGAACCAAAGCGCTTCATGGTAGTGTCGAGTTGCATCACCCCAATCGACGAGGAAGTGCGCCGTGATCAGTGTAGCAATCATTGCGGGCCACATAATGCCGCGATATAGCTTGCGTTCCATGATTTGAAAGCGCTGATGACTCGTAGCATCATCACTCATGGCATGGTAGACATAAAGGCGAGGGAGATAAAATAGCGCTGCGAACCAGCAAACAACTGCGATGATATGTAATGCTTTGACCCAGAGGAAAGCATCTGATGGAGCATCCATATATTGACCCTTAAAAGGGCGGTGGGTGTGTGCTTTGGCACCGAAGCGCCAAAGCAGCAAACTTTATATTAAGCTTCCCATTTTTTGAAAACGAGGCAAGCGTTTACACCGCCAAAACCAAAACTGTTACTCATCACAGTATTCAATTTTGCATCACGTTTTTCAAGTACGATATCAAAAGGTTTTGCACCTTCATCAAGTTCAGTCACGTTGATGTTTGGTGCAATAAAGTCATTTTGCATCATCAAAATAGAGTAAATCGCTTCTTGTACACCTGCAGCACCGAGGCTGTGACCTGTCATTGATTTAGTCGAGCTGAGCGGAGGAACTTGTCCTTCGCCGAAAGCACGTTCCATCGCTTTAAGTTCAGTAACATCACCAGCCGGAGTAGATGTACCGTGTGTATTTACATAGTCAATTTTGTCTACGCCGTGTTGTTTTGCTTCTTCAAGCGCCATCAGGACACAACGAGTCGCACCTTCACCTGATGGTGCAACCATGTCTGCGCCATCTGAATTTGCTGCATAGCCGACAACTTCAGCCAAAATGTTTGCGCCACGTGCTTGAGCATGTTCAAGAGATTCTAGTACAACGAAGCCACCACCACCTGCGATCACGAAACCGTCACGGTCAGCAGAGTAAGGGCGTGAAGCAGTCGCTGGTGTGTCATTATATTTTGAACAAAGTGCGCCCATTGCATCAAATAAAAGACTTTGTGACCAATGGTCTTCTTCACCACCACCGGCAAGCATTAAGTCTTGTTTGCCCAATTGAATCAGGTTGTATGCATAACCAATGGCATCTGCAGATGTTGCACATGCGCTAGTAATCGTGTGTGCAATACCTTGCATTTTAAATGCAACACCCACGTTTGCGGTAATGGTGTTGGTCATGTTACGTGGTACAAAGAATGGACCAACTTTACGTGCACCTTTAGTGTCTAGAAGTTCTTTCATTTCAACAACAGATGCAGTTGAACCACCACCTGAACCACCAGCAATACCGTAACGTGGATTACCACCAATTTGTTCTGCTGTTAAGCCTGCATTTTCTACTGCAGCCAAAGCTGAGTTGTATGCATACATTGCGCATACGCCCATAAAGCGTTTTAAGCGGCGGTCAATACCGTCAAAGTTTTGTTCTGCAGCCGCACTGACATGACTTTTGAAATTAAGTTCAGCATAACTTGGGTTGAAACGTGTTCCAGAAATCCCGTTTTGCAAAGAATGAGTGACATCTTCTAATGTATTACCAATGCATGAGTTGATGCCCATACCAGTGATTACAACACGTTTCATCTACAGATCCTTTATAGGTAGTGTGTGAGCAAGCTATTGAAAGTATACGAAGGAAACTTTCTAAATAGACGAACTCATATAATTTGATTGGAATAATGATAGCAGAAAGCTTTTTGAATTCTTATGGCAAATCCTATGCCTATTTTTGACTGAGCTAATTTGCAACGATGCAGCAAAAAACTTAACTTAAAGATACATATTCAAGTTGTGATAAAGTTTGACTACACCTAGTATTTATCAAGAATTTCAAGAATAGTCTGAATGGGGTAGGGAATGGCGAAAACGAATAATAAACCAACGGCTGGTCTGCTCTCAAACGCCTTTGGAGTGGCTAAAAAGCTCAGTTCTACAGGGGTGTCTATTATCAATCATGTTGCACCCGAATCTGTAACTAAGGTCATTCAGCCACAAAAGAATGGTCAAACCTTGGAAGGTCAGTCACGTCAGATGAGCGTATTTGATGTGAAAAAATATGATAATCCGCAGCAAATTCTGCGTGAACACGTTCCAAATGTTTCTAGACAATTATTCGGTCGACATTTTAATACCGTAAATAATGTAGCTAATTTTGTTGCCCCTCAATTTAGCGACAAGATTTCTGACTATCTTTTTGATCGATTGAATCATTTTAGTTCGGATATTTCATCTGTAGATGCAGTGCTTGATGAAGCTGGCGTACGTGATTTAGAAGAGTTGACACAAGATGTCGATCGTTCACGCCGCATTAGTCAGGCCTTAGGCGAGCAAAATAAATGGATTGCTTCAATTCAAGGGGCTTTAACAGGTGCGACAGGTGTTATCGGTTCAAGTATTGATATCCCTGCTTCACTGATTATGACTTTACGAGTGATTTATCAAGTTGGACGTTCTTATGGTTTCGACTTAAGTAAAGAAAGTGATCAAGATATCGTTCAGTTTATTTTTAAACAGGTCGACCTGAGTTTAATTGCAGAAAAACAAACTTTGCTTATGGCGATTAAAGCCCTGAGTAGCACACTGCAAAATAGTGATTTGCATCAGTTGCAGCAATTGGTGGGTTCAGACACCGATGCAGCTGCATTGAAGAAATATGTACTGGATGAAAATGGTCAGTTCAAGTGGGCATGGCTCAATCAAATGCCAAAAGTTTCACTGTTAAACCAGCTATCACGGTTATCTCCTGTGGCGAGTGCTGGTGTAAGTGTGGTGTATAGTCGCCGTTTGGTGGATGAAGTGAATCAGAAGGCACAGCAAGTCTTTTCTAATGCTCGCCAATATATTTTGCAACATCAAGATATCACCTTGTCGCCTTTGCATGCCTATGAGCGCTCTCTTGAGTTGCTTGCTCAAGCAACACCTAAATTACTAGAAGGTATTAAGGCGAAAGATATCGATTTGGCTGAACCAGTATTGGATCAGACCATAGATGTTGCAGGTCACGAGAGTATCCGCGCAGTAAAAGTCACTAAAAAAGCACAAGCTAAAACCGCTGATGCAGCCGAAGTGGCGGTAGCGCAGGAACAAAAAGTCTCAGAAGGTTTGGAGGTACTCGCAGAAAAAGTTGTTGAGCCTCATGCACCCGTGGCTGCGCAAAAACCTGCTTTAGCTGAAACGGATGAGTTTGATGTGTTGGAAGCTGTACAGGATGATGATGTCCCTGTGGCGAAAGCTGCACCCAAAGCTAAGCCGCGTAAAGCCAAAACAGCAGCCGTAGATAAAGTTACAAAAAAATCAGCAGATTCTTCTGAAAAATAAACTATTTATTTGTGGGTGAAAATTTGCGCAACTCACGATGAATAAATGTTTTCGATGATCGTATATTGTTGACCAATTTTAAGTCTTCGCTTACAATTGCATGCCCTCAAAAAGTAGTATTTTTTGGGGCTTTTTATTAACGGGAGAATTGCCAAATGGCAACAACAAATCAGTTGATCCGTAAGGGTCGTACAACTTTAGTTGAAAAATCTAAAGTTCCTGCGTTGAAGGCTTGTCCACAACGTCGTGGTGTTTGTACACGTGTTTACACAACTACACCTAAAAAACCTAACTCAGCAATGCGTAAAGTTTGCCGTGTTCGCTTAACTTCAGGTTTCGAAGTTTCTAGCTACATCGGTGGTGAAGGCCATAACCTACAAGAGCACAGTGTTGTTCTTATCCGTGGTGGTCGTGTTAAAGATTTACCGGGTGTACGTTACCATACCGTTCGTGGTTCTTTAGACTGTGCTGGTGTTAAAGATCGTAACCAGTCTCGTTCTAAATACGGTGCTAAACGTCCTAAGAAATAATCTGAAAAGATTAACTTCTTAGTTCGTTGGAACTGCAATCCTTTATCGTCTCGCTTGTCTGATTTCTGCATTTTTTGTGAAAATTCCAAGCGACGTATAGTAAGGCCAGCGAAAGCACATGACACTTTGTGCACCTGCTGGAGTAACCTGAAGTGTCATATTTATTAGGTGTATTAAAATGCCAAGACGTCGCGTAGTTGCTGCCCGTGAAATCCTTCCGGATCCTAAGTTCAGCAGCCAAACAATCGCTAAATTCATGAACCACGTAATGCAAGATGGTAAAAAATCTATTGCTGAAAGTATCGTTTACGGTGCTTTAGACCGCGTTCAAGAAAAATCTAAAGTAGACCCAGTTGAATTTTTCGAGACTACTCTTGAAAAAGTTCGTCCTATGGTCGAAGTAAAAGCACGCCGTGTTGGTGGTGCTACATACCAAGTGCCTATGGAAGTACGCCCATCCCGTCGTACTGCCTTGGCTATGCGTTGGTTAGTAGATGCTGCTGCTAAGCGTTCTGAAAAAACTATGGCTTTACGTCTTGCTGGTGAGTTGCTTGATGCAGCTGAAGGTAAAGGCGCAGCGATCAAAAAACGTGAAGATGTGCATCGTATGGCTGAAGCCAACAAAGCCTTCTCTCATTACCGTTTCTAAGCGGATAAAACAGCCCCTATTCAGGAGGGTGACAAATCAGTTGTCACTGTTTTGTCATCGAATCGCTTTAAGTTGCTATGCAGCTTAAAGCGTCCTGTTTTAAACAACAAAATTTAGGAATGCTAGAAATCATGGCTCGTCAAACCCCAATTTCTCGTTATCGTAACATTGGTATCTCTGCGCACATTGATGCTGGTAAAACTACCACTTCAGAACGTATTTTGTTCTACACAGGTGAGAGTCACAAACTTGGTGAAACTCACGAAGGTTCTGCAACTACAGACTGGATGGAACAAGAGCAAGAACGTGGTATTACTATTACCTCAGCGGCAGTAACATGCTTCTGGAAAGGGATGGGTAACCAATTCGAACAGCACCGTATTAACGTAATTGATACCCCAGGACACGTAGACTTCACTATTGAAGTTGAACGTTCTATGCGTGTTCTTGACGGTGCATGCATGGTTTACTGTGCTGTAGGTGGTGTACAACCTCAGTCTGAAACTGTATGGCGTCAAGCAAATAAATATAAAGTTCCACGTATTGCATTCGTGAACAAAATGGACCGTACTGGTGCGAACTTCTTCCGTGCTGTTGAACAAGTTAAAACACGTCTTGGCGGTAATCCAGTGCCAATCGTTGTTCCAATCGGTGCAGAAGAAAACTTCCAGGGTGTTGTTGACCTAATCGAAATGAAAGCGATTATCTGGGACGAAGCGTCTCAAGGTATGAAGTTTGAATATGGCGAAATCCCTGCTGAATTAGTTGAACTAGCTAACGAATGGCGTACTAACATGGTTGAAGCTGCTGCGGAAGCATCAGAAGAACTCATGGACAAGTACCTTGAAGAAGGTGAGTTAACTAAAGAAGAAATCGTTTCAGGTTTACGTGCACGTACATTGTTGAATGAAATTCAACCAATGCTATGTGGTTCAGCGTTCAAAAACAAAGGTGTTCAACGTATGTTGGATGCTGTAATTGAATTCTTACCTGCGCCGACTGATGTCGAGGCGATTAAAGGTATCCTTGACGACAAAGACGAAACTGAAGGTTCTCGTGAAGCGTCTGACGATGCTCCGTTCTCTGCGCTTGCGTTCAAAATCATGAACGACAAATTTGTAGGTAACTTAACATTCGTACGTGTTTACTCTGGTGTGCTTAAAGCAGGTAGCCCTTGCTATAACCCAGTTAAAATGAAGCGCGAACGTGTTGGCCGTATCGTACAGATGCACGCAAATGACCGTCACGATATTGAAGAAATTCGTGCGGGTGATATCGCAGCATGTGTAGGTCTTAAAGATACTACGACTGGTGATACATTATGTGATGAAAACAATGTAATTACACTAGAGCGTATGGAATTCCCAGAGCCAGTAATTGCGCTTGCGGTTGAGCCTAAAACTAAAGCTGACCAAGAAAAAATGTCTGTTGCTTTAGGTCGTTTGGCGAAAGAAGACCCTTCATTCCGCGTACGTACTGACGAAGAATCTGGTCAAACAATTATTGCTGGTATGGGTGAGCTTCACCTTGACATTATTGTTGACCGTATGAAGCGTGAATTCAACGTTGAAGCGAACATTGGTAAACCAATGGTAGCTTACCGTGAAACGATCAAAAAATCAGTTGAACAAGAAGGTAAGTTCGTACGTCAAACTGGTGGTAAAGGTAAGTTTGGTCACGTATACGTACGTTTAGAACCACTTGCTGAAGATGCTGGCAAAGATTACGAGTTCGCTGAAGAAGTTGTAGGTGGTGTAGTACCTAAAGAATTCTTCGGTGCGGTTGACAAAGGTATCCAAGAACGTATGAAGAATGGTGTCCTAGCTGGTTATCCAGTTGTTGGCATCAAAGCGACATTGTTCGATGGTTCTTACCATGACGTCGACTCTGACGAATTATCGTTCAAAATGGCTGGTTCTTACGCATTCCGTGACGGTTTCATGAAAGCAGATCCTATCTTGCTTGAACCTATCATGAAAGTTGAAGTAGAAACTCCAGAAGACTACATGGGCGATATCATGGGTGACTTAAACCGTCGTCGTGGTCTTGTTCAAGGTATGGACGATTTACCTGGTGGTACTAAAGCTATCCGTGCAGAAGTTCCACTTTCTGAGATGTTTGGTTACGCAACTCATATGCGTTCTATGTCTCAAGGTCGTGCAACTTATTCTATGGAATTCGCTAAATACGCTGAAACACCACGTAACGTGGCTGAAGGCATCATCGCTAAGTTCCAATCTGGCGGTAAAAAAGGTGACGACGAGTAATCTTTCGATTACTATAAGCCCAAACTAATTCATAGTTAAAAACCAAATGCTCATGCAGTATCCCTGCATGAGTAGTTTAAAAAGGAAGATCTCATGGCTAAGGCTAAGTTCGAACGTAATAAGCCACACGTTAACGTGGGTACAATTGGTCACGTCGACCACGGTAAAACTACTTTAACAGCTGCAATTGCAACTGTATGTGCAAAAAAATTCGGTGGTGAAGCGAAAGATTACGCTGCAATCGACTCTGCACCAGAAGAAAAAGCACGTGGTATTACAATTAATACTTCACACGTAGAATACGATTCTCCAATCCGTCACTACGCTCACGTAGACTGCCCAGGTCACGCCGATTATGTTAAAAACATGATTACTGGTGCTGCGCAAATGGATGGTGCGATCCTTGTATGTGCTGCGACTGATGGTCCAATGCCACAAACTCGTGAACACATCCTTCTTTCTCGTCAGGTAGGTGTACCTTACATCGTTGTATTCCTAAACAAATGCGACCTTGTTGACGACGAAGAGCTTCTTGAATTAGTAGAAATGGAAGTTCGTGAACTTCTTTCTACTTATGACTTCCCAGGCGACGACACTCCAGTAATCCGTGGTTCTGCTCTTGCAGCGCTTAATGGTGAAGCTGGTCAATACGGCGAAGATGCTGTAGTTGCTCTTGTTGAAGCTCTTGACTCTTACATCCCAGAACCAGAACGTGCTATCGACCAAGCATTCCTTATGCCAATCGAAGACGTATTCTCAATTTCAGGTCGTGGTACAGTAGTAACTGGCCGTGTTGAAACTGGTATCGTGAAAGTAGGCGAAGAAGTTGAAATCGTTGGTATTAAAGATACAGTTAAAACAACTGTAACTGGCGTAGAAATGTTCCGTAAACTTCTTGACGAAGGTCGTGCGGGCGAGAACTGTGGTGTTCTTCTACGTGGTACTAAACGTGAAGATGTTCAACGTGGTCAAGTACTTGCTAAACCAGGTACAATCAAACCGCATACTAAATTCGACGCAGAAGTATACGTACTTTCTAAAGACGAAGGTGGCCGTCATACTCCATTCCTTAACGGTTACCGTCCACAGTTCTACTTCCGTACAACTGACGTAACTGGTGCGATCGCGCTTAAAGAAGGCGTAGAAATGGTTATGCCTGGTGACAACGTAGAAATGTCAGTAGAATTAATCCACCCAATCGCAATGGACGCTGGCTTACGCTTCGCGATCCGTGAAGGTGGTCGTACAGTTGGTGCGGGTGTAGTTTCTAAAGTAACTGCATAATCACTAAATGTGTGTAAAAAAGCGCCTCTTTGAGGCGCTTTTTTTTATGCTTATTCAATGTGATAGGGAAATTGTCTGACAATATTTTTTTAAAGCTGTCCTTTAGTGATAATTCACTGTCCTTAACTGAAATAATAACAATTAAATAAAACCGTAATATGAACTCAAGAAAACCAATAAAAAGTTTGAGTATTTAATAACTCAAAAAGGAGTTAGGCATGAACGCTAAAGTAAAGATTACTAATCGAGCAGGTGCAAGTTTCCCTGTACGTCGCATGAATTTTGAATTTGATGCAGTACCAGAGTATTGGATGAACGGCTCAGCTGGTTTGACACATTTTATGACCGCATTATCTGCTTTATTTCCAGCTGGTGAAATGTTCTTTATTGATAGTGTGCGTGCCGTACGTAAACACCCAGCAATCGCAAATAATGAAGCCCTGCAAAAAGAAATTAGTGCTTTTATTGGTCAGGAAGCCATGCATACGCAAGAGCATGAAGGCTTCAATGCTTCTGCACAAAAATACGGTCATGATGTCGAAACGCTTGATAAGGCAACGGGTCGAGTTATCCAAGGCGTGCGCAAAGTCTTTGCACGTATTGGTAAACCTGTTGGTATCACTCAAGAAATGGTGGATCTAACCGCAACTACGGCACTTGAGCATTTCACTGCAACCATCGCTTCACAGTTATTGGTTAACCCACATATTCAAGCCTTAATGACAGATGAAACCATGAAAAATATGTGGTTGTGGCATGCGATTGAAGAAAATGAACATAAAGCCGTGGCTTATGATGTTTTTGAAGGTGTCTTTGGTCAGGGAATTAAGGCCTACGCACTCCGTACAGGTTCATTGATTGGCGCAATGGTGACTTTATTCTTCGTACAAAGCTACTTTGTTGCTCGTTTATTAAAAGAAGATAACAAGCTTAATTTTGAAGCATTAAAAGATATTTATACCTATGGTTATAGCCCTTCAAAAGGCATCATCACTGGTATGGGTAAAGAAATGCTGATGTATTTTAAACCAGGTTTTCACCCGAATGATTTAGATACTTCAGGTTTGTTAAAAACGTGGAAAGCATATTTGGGTCTCTAATCACAGCGCTGTGGTGACTTTTTGAGAAGGGCGATGTAAATCGCTCTTTTTTTTATTCAACTTTAGAAGCAAACTTTTTATAATGCGCATACCCTAGCTATAGAAAGATAAACGAAGATGATTCGTTTGATGCAAGACGCTGATGTACAGCAGGTTTACGATATCGAGCGCCGCGTACAAAGCCATCCTTGGACCTTAAAACAATTTCAAGAATCGATTGCTGCCTATCAAAGTACGGTGATTGAGCGACAAGGAAAAGTTGTTGGATTTTGCATTTTACAACCCGTTTTAGATGAAGCAAATTTATTGTTAATGGCGATCGATCCGAGCCAGCAAGGCAAAGGATTAGGTTTTCAATTACTCGATGAATCTATAGCCTTACTCAAAAATAATCCCATTCAAATCTTCTTGGAAGTTCGTGAAGGTAATCAACCTGCAATCCGTTTATATGAAAAAGCTGATTTTCACCAAATCGATTTGCGAAAGAATTATTATCCAAATGCCGATGGAACTCGTGAGCACGCCATTATTATGGTGAAGGCTTGTAGTGATGATTTTGCAGCTTTATTTAAATAAAAGCGGTGAAGCGTAATCAGATTTAAAGTAAGCATTCGTGAATAAACGGATGCTTTTTTATTGAATATCTTTTGTTTGATCCCGTTTATTTAATAATAGGATTGTTCCAACCGGAAGGTAGGGTGGTCATCAGGGAATCCCCCAGTTGGCTGATTTCTTCTTGAGTCAGTGGTCGGTTGAGTCGACGCCATTGTCCATCAAGCAGAAGTTCCAGTGGAATGTACTGAGATTTATAATTCATTTTTTGCGAATCTGGCACCCAATAGCCCAAGTAGACATATTGCAGTCCAAGCTTTTGTGCGTGCTCGATTTGTTTCAGAATGGCAAAAGTACCTAGTGAGCGACGGCTTTCATCAGGATCAAAAAAGGTATATACCGCTGAAATACCATCATCGAGTGGATCACAGGTAGATACACTGATCAGTTGCTCATCCAACCATAGCTCTAAAAAGAAGCTGTCAGTGCAGCTATTAATTAAAAATTTTTCAAATTGATCTTGGCTAGGTGGGTACATATCACCATCAGCATGCCGCTCATTAATGTAGCGTTCGTACAGCGCATAATGCTTTGCATCGGCATCTTGAGGGCGGCTAATTTTCACCGTTAAATCTTGATTCCGTTTCCACGCTTTTTTTTGCACGCTGTTCATTTGAAATTCATGAACAGGAACGCGAGAGGACAAACATTGGCGACAAAGATGACATTCAGGGCGATAGACAAAATCACCACTACGACGAAAACCCATGCGGGAAAGTTCAGATAATGTGACCACATCAATACGATGGACCGGGTCCAAAAAGACCATTCGAGCAGATTTATTTTCTAAGTAGCTACAATCATGCGGAGGCGTGATGTAGTACTGTAATTCGTTCAACAGGGACTTTGGTTGATAGGAATTCATCGTAATATCCCTCTTTTATTGTCATGCGCGCTGAGACTCGCCCATTGCGCTATTGTTTTACTTGAAAATACACTGTCCTGATACTTTTTCCAATCGATTGATGGTTGTTTAACAACATCTTGTAACGAATTAAGGTATTGTTGGCGAGAAAGTGTACTCGCACCTAAACTTAAGAGATGATCGTTGACTAATTGGCAATCAATCCATGGCAACTGATTCTCTTCCCCAATAAGCATTAAGGTGTAAAATGCCATTTTAGAGACATCTGTTCGTGTACTGAACATAGACTCACCAAAGCAGCCATGGCCAATATTGACGCCATAGAGGCCTCCGACAACAGTCTCATTTTCCCAAACTTCAATGCTATAAGCATAGCCTGCTTCAAATAGCGCAGAATATCCCTGAATGATATCTTCTGAAATCCATGTTTCATTGGCATAACTACGTGGCAGTGAACATGAGAGAATCACAGTTTCAAACGCACGATTAATGGTGATCTTATAGTCCATTTTTTTCATTGTGCGTAATAAGGATTTGCTCGGACGATAGTCCTGCGGTCGAATAATGCAGCGGGGTTCAGGACACCACCAACAAATCGGATCACCTTCACTAAACCACGGGAAAAGACCATGGCTATAGGCTTCAAACAATGTGGAAGGAGAGAGGTCAGCACCGATGCAAATTAAGCCTTCACCTTCGGGATCGCATTCAACAGGATCGGGGAAAGTAAATTCAGAAGGAGGGAGTATCGGCATGCCAAGCTTCTTATTGAGGTATACGGATTTTTATCATACATAAAAAAGCCGACCATCAGGTCGACTAATTTTTAAAACTATTTAGCTAAGCAAATGACTTAAGCAAAAGATTATTCGCCGAGTGCATCAAGGTATTTTTCAGCATCGAGTGCAGCCATACAGCCTGAACCTGCAGAAGTAATCGCTTGACGGTAGATACTATCGGCAATATCACCCGCAGCAAATACGCCTGGAATAGACGTTTGTGTTGCGTTGCCTGCGGTGCCACTTTGAACTTGGATGTAGCCATCACGTAAGTTCAATTGACCTTCAAAAATACCGCTATTTGGTTTGTGACCAATCGCCACGAACATACCAGTGACATCAACGTTTTGAGTTGAATCATCTTGCGTAGATTTAATACGTACAGAAGTCACACCGGTGTTATCGCCAATAACTTCATCCACTTGGTGATTCCAGATAATACTGATTTTACCTTCTTTTTCTTTTGCAAAAAGATGATCTTGAAGGATTTTCTCTGAACGTAAAGTGTCACGACGGTGTACAAGAGTGACATGAGAAGCAATGTTTGAAAGATACAGCGCTTCTTCCACAGCAGTATTACCACCGCCGACAACCATGACTTTTTGATTTTTATAAAAGAAGCCATCACATGTTGCACATGCGCTTACGCCTTGACCCATGAAAGCAGCTTCTGATTCAAGACCTAAATATTGTGCAGTTGCACCTGTACAAATAATCAATGCATCACAAGTAAACTCTTCCATATCGCCTTTAAGCACGAACGGACGAACATTGAGGTCCACTTCGTTGATATGGTCATACACAATTTCTGTACCAAAACGTTCAGCATGAGCTTGCATTTGTTCCATTAGGGCAGGGCCTGTTAAACCTTCTGCACCACCTGGCCAGTTGTCTACTTCTGTCGTTGTAGTCAATTGACCGCCTAATTGAATACCTGCGATGAGTGTCGGTTTCAGGTTCGCACGGGCAGCGTATACCGCAGCGCTATAACCTGCAGGACCAGAACCTAAAATAATTAGACGTGAGTGACGAGCGCTCATCCGTAGAATCCTTTTTTTATATGATAATTTGTGGAATTATACGTCAAAGTTTGAAACGATTGTGTGAGATTAAAGTCGATATTATTGATCATCGAAATCGTTTTGAGCTATATAGAATAAAGTTAACAACTATACTTAAATTATCTTGCATCTTTTTTATTGAACAGGTGCATAATAACAGGTTTAGATTCAGCCCATTTTTGTTGTGGGTAATGACAAAAACATTCATGAAGAATTGGTTACAGGAACGTATATGACAGCGGTGTCGGGTGCATATGCACAGCGCTTAATAATGACTTTATTCCTTGTTTCATTTGGGATATATCTGTTCCTTGCAACAGTCACATATACGCCATTTGATCCGGGATGGATGCATTTATCCAGTGATACTCAGCAAGTTTCAAATGCCAGCGGCGTCGCAGGTGCATGGATCGCTGATTTACTCTATGGATTTTTAGGTTGGGCAAGTCTGCTGATACCTGTCTATTTATTTCTCGAAGCAATTCAAGTGTGGTGGCCACGTAGTTTTTTAAACCGTCCATTTCGTTATGCCGCTCAGTTCTTTATTTTACTGGCAACTTCAAGTTTACTTTTCCTATTTTGGAATGTCCCTGAAGATACTTTAGAAAATGCATCGGGCGGGATTATTGGTTATGAACTGGGTCAAAGTCTTGAACAAATTTTAACGGTCTATGGTGCAGCAATATTTCTTATTGCATTTTGGATCATGTTGTTCACTTTGGCCTTTGGCATCAAGTGGAATAAGACATGGGCAACCATGAAATCGACACCAGCTTATCTGCAAGATTTGTTCTATCGCAATGTGCCTGAAGGCGACACCGCATTTGACCGTACAGTACCAACGACTAAAAAAGAGAGTGCTGCTGCGCATGCATCAAAAGTGGTTGCACCAGTTACACCCGCCCATGAGCATCATGCTGTAGAGGTTGACCCTGTAGTACGCGATCGTGTTGCTGAGCGTTTATTTGATGATATTGCTGATAAAGAATGGGCAGAAAAAGAAGGCAATGTACAGCATTTATCTACGGTAGATTCGATGGAGACTGCTACACCATCCGATGATGATTTTGAACATACTTTGGCGAAAGTGCGTCAGTTTGAGCAAGATCAACAACGTGTTGTTGCGACAGGAGAGGTTTGGCGTGCCTTGCATTCAAATGATGACCAAAGGCATAAACAAGATATTGATGCTTTACTCAAAGCTGCGGAAGAAGAGCAGCCTGCCAATCAAACTGAATATTTCAACAAAACAGCAGATGTGCATTCGAATTCTCCGACAGAAGCGGTGCAACCTGCTAAAAAATCAGTGGATTGGGATGATGATGAAATCTTCGATGAGCTGTTAGCGGCTGTCCCGAATAGTAAAACAGCGACGGATGTGCATAGCCCATTTAATACAGCGCAAAATGAAAGTCCAACAACGCATTCAAATGAATTTGCTACAGGTGCTGCTGCCACAGTTGCAGGTTTAGGTGTAGCTGCTGCACAGATTACACCGCTGACCACACCGAAAAATATCAGTGCTGAAACCGAATTTAATGATCTTGATGATTTGCTGGTTGAAGAAGCAGAGCGAGCGATAGAACAGGCGCAGCCGGTTCGTACAACCAGTAGTTACGCGCAATCTACGCCTTTGGTTCGTGCTGAAATCAATACGCAGCCGCAGACTTTTGTATCTGATGATGAAAAAGCCTTAATCAGCTCGAATAAAGATGCTTTCCGTGAAGTGTGGCAAGAAACGGCGGGCAAACCTGAAGACATCGATTTAGATCTCGAAGATGATTTTGACTTTGATGCTCCTTTAACCGATGCCTCTGGTCGTCCAATGTCACGTGCGATGCAAGTGGCACAAAAACGCTTGGATTTACCGACTTTGCCGGGCTTGGAAATCTTAGATCCGGTTGATCCGAACAAGAAAGTCAATTTCACTGCAGAGCAATTGTCTCGCTTGTCTGAACTTTTAGAAATTAAACTGCAAGAGTTTAATGTCAAAGCCAAAGTTGTAGAGGCACAGCCGGGACCAGTCGTAACACGTTTTGAACTTGATTTAGCACCTGGTGTGAAAGCGTCGAAAGTGACCAATATTTCACGTGACTTGGCACGTTCGATGTCTATGGCCTCTGTACGTGTGGTGGAAGTCATTCCGGGTAAACCGTATATCGGGATTGAAGTCCCAAATAGTTCACGTGAAATGGTTCGTCTTATTGAGCTGTTAGAAACTCCTGCTTACCGTGATCCAAATGCCTTACTTAGTATGGCGATGGGTAAAGATATTTCAGGTAATCCTGTCTTGGCCGATTTGGCGAAAGCGCCGCATATGTTGGTGGCAGGTACTACGGGTTCTGGTAAGTCAGTCGCAGTCAATGCCATGTTGTTGTCGATGTTGTTGAAATACACACCTGAGCAACTGCGTCTCATTATGATTGACCCGAAACAGTTGGAACTTGCCAACTATAACGATATTCCACATTTGTTAACGCCTGTTGTAACTGACATGAAAGATGCGGTGAGTGCATTGAACTGGTGTGTGAATGAAATGGAGCGTCGTTATAAGCTGATGTCTTTGATGAAAGTACGTAAGCTGACTGACTTTAACCGCAAAATTGAAGAAGCAATGGCTAATGGTGAAGATCTCATTGATCCAACTTGGAAGCCAGATGACTCAGCAACGCAAAGTCGTGCGCCACGTTTACAGCCTATGCCGTTGATCGTAATTGTTGCCGACGAATTTGCCGACATGATCATGCAAGTGGGTAAAAAAGCTGAAGAAATGATTACCCGTCTTGCACAAAAATCACGTGCAGCAGGGATTCATTTGCTGTTGGCGACTCAGCGTCCAACCGTAGATGTAGTGACAGGTTTGATCAAAGCCAATATTCCAACGCGTGCTGCGCTACGTGTGAACAGTAAACTGGATTCACGTACTATCTTAGACGCTGGTGGTGCGGAAGACTTACTGGGCCATGGTGATATGTTATTCCTCGGACCGGGGAAAATTGAACCTGAACGGGTACATGGCGCGTTTATTTCAGACGATGAAGTGAACCGTATTTGTGATGCATGGCGTGAGCGCGGTGAACCGAATTATGTCGATGAAATCCTCACGCCTTATGATGAAGAGCCGACATCTCGCGGTTTTGAAGATGGTGATGGTGGATCAGACCGTGATGCGCTGTATGATCAATGTGTTAGTTTCGTTTTGGAAACACGTAAAGCATCGACCTCATCTTTACAGCGTAAATTCAGTCTCGGCTATAACCGTGCAGCACGGATTATTGATCAGATGGAAGAAAATGGCATCGTCAGTGGGATGGGGCCAAATGGCAAACGAGATATCTTGGTCTAAGTCCTAAAACAAAAAACCTGCTTCGGCAGGTTTTTTTTTATTTTTAGATTGAGAACTCATCTTGGTAGAACATGGACTGGGCCAATTCGATAAAGGCTTTGCAGGCAGGGCTCATGAGTTTTTGATTTTTTACGGCGAGTCCAATTTGCCGTTGGGTATTTGGAAAGAGTGGACGTTTGACCACATGTGGATGCAATGTCAACAGCTCAGCAGGCATCGCCATATCTGCAACGATAGCAATCCCTTCCTGTAAATTTACCATATTTAAAATGGTTAACAGTTGCGACATTTGATAGGTGATTTTAGGTTGTATGTGGTGTTGTTTAAGCAGTTTTTCGACATGGGACTGGCTGCCCGCACGGGTCATAATAAAGGGGTAATTTTGCAGGTCTTGGATATTTAAATGACTGTGTTTGGAAACTGAATAACTATCTGGAATCAAGGCAATGAAAATGTCTTGAATTAAGGGGAAGGTGAACAGCTGCGGCTTAGGGAGTACGGCAAAACCCACATCAATCTGACGTTCAGAAATCCAACGAGACACTTCTGCATCGGTACCTTCTTCGACATAGATCTCAATGTGCGGATAGCGCTCTCTATATGCCTTTAATAGCTCTGGAAGCAGATGAATCGAACTAGAAGAACCAAAAGAGCCAATTCTCAACGTTCCTTGTTGAATACCATGTGCGGCATGCACTTCTTGTTGCATGATTTGTGCCGTATTGATGATTTCTTTGGCATGCAGTAATAACTGCTGACCAATATGAGTCAGGCTAATTTCGCCTTGTTCACGGCTAAATAAGCTGACATTCCAATGTTGCTCTAAACACTTTAGGGTATGAGAGACAGCTGACTGAGTAATTCCCAGCTGTCGAGCAGCGAGAGTAAGGCTTTGTTGTTCTGCGACTTTAATAAAAATTTCAAGCTGAGAAAATGTCATTGCCATGAGTAATTACTCATTTTGTTATGAGTCTAGATGAGGATTATATTGTGCTACATAAATGGTTAAAGATGAAATAGCTACTTTATTTCAAGGCGTACAGCATGAATATCGTCGTCGCATTGTTTCCCCTCGTTGCATTAATCGCGATGGGCTATGTGCTTAAATATACACAGTTTGTTCAGAATGAATTTTGGGCAAATTCAGAAAAACTCAATTACTACGTTTTATTTCCTGTGCTGCTATTTTTGAATGTATCAGCCGTGCAATTGGATATGAACACTGTTTCACGAATGTTGACAGTACTGGTTGCGGGCACCTGCTTGATCAGCATCGTGTTGTGGGGGATCAAGCAGTTTATGCATATCCCCGTGCAGCGTTTTGGCGTGTATATCCAAAGTCATATTCGTTTTAATACCTATATTGGTTTGTCGCTCATGGGTGCTTTATTTGGCTCCACAGGCATGCAGATGTTTGCCATGTTAATTGCCGTTGCCGTCCCCTTAGTGAATATTATTTCAGTCTTGGCGTTTTCAAATTTAAGTGTGAAGCAATTGGGGCAGACCTGTCAGTCCATCGCAAAAAATCCCTTAATTTTAGGCTGTGTTGCAGGGGTATTGTTTAATTTATCAGGCTTGAGTCTGTTTGAAGGCTTACCTGAACTATTAAAAATCTTGGCAGCCATGAGTTTACCGCTCGGACTACTTTCTGTTGGGGCAGCATTACAGTTTCAGCAAATGCGCGCCGATCTACGTCGTTTAAGTTTAAATACGATAGGGCGTCTCATGTTAATGCCATGTATTGCTTATCTATTGAGTACGTGGATGGGTTTGACTGATTTTGAGCGGATGATTTTAGTGGTCTTTTTTGCTTTGCCGACAGCATCATCGTCTTATATTTTGACACGCTATTATCAAGGTGATTCACAACTGATGGCGGCGATTATTAGTGTACAAACCATTGGTTTTGGCTTGATGTTCCCATTGCTCATGTTGATCGTGCATTAATCATGCTGAAATACAATAACGCTGATTTTAAATCAGATAAAAAAAGCCCGCATGATGCGAGCTTTTTTGGGTACTCGAAATTAAGCAAATTTTGCCAATACTTCGAGGAAACCTGCGCTCTGACGTGGGTATTGAGCAATCACGTCATGAATACGCTGACCTTCAGGATTAGTTGCGTTCACATCACGGCCATCGGCAACGAATTGAGTCAAAAGACGCTCATAGTCATTTGGACGCATATGTTTGAAAGCATGGTAAAGCACGTGAAAGTCGCCATTCACTCCTTCAGGAGGAAGCTGAGTAAGGTAGGCAAATACACGCTCATCTGACCATTCTTCGTTGAATGTTGCTGGCTGAGATAATGCCATCGCAATCTCCTTGCTGGTTTAAAATACAAAAAGGCAAAAATGAGTACGCAAGTAAAATGGTTTTATTCGCCATCTCTAAGTTAAGCGACTCATTTTATGGTTGGATCAAAAGTTATTTTTTTTATCCCGTTTACTCGAAGCAAAGCTTTTGATCTAACACAGGAATAAAACTAATCCAACCCACTCGAAGCAAAGCTTCTCGTCTTGCGGCTGGGTAAAGCAGCGCTTTACTGATCCAGCCTCACATTTTGCCTTGATTCAATTTACTTGGCTAATCAGAATTCAGATTAACGTTCTTCAGGCAAATTGATATTCATTTCAAGCATTTCAATATTCGCTTCAGAACGAACAGACATTTGAATGTGTTGCTCATCTACACCACGAACATAGCGGTTTACCACTTGCATGATTTCTTTTTTCATCATGTCAATCTTGTCTTGGCTAAGACGTTTACCTAAACCATTTTCAGATGCCACGATGACTTTTAAACGGTCTTTTGCCGTTTGTGCGCTTGACGGTTTCTCGTCGCTGCTAAAAAGTTTGCTCCAGAATCCTGCCATGATTACGCTCCAAATAGACGTGCTAACCAGCCCTTAGGTTTTACCGTAATGTGACGGTAAGGGCGCTCTTCACCAAGGAAACGTGCAACAAGGTCATCATACGCTTGGCCAGCCGCTTCTTCTGTAAACAGAATCACTGGTTTACCTTCGTTCGATGCTTGTAGAACGCTTTTACATTCAGGAATAACACCTAAAGTCGGTACGCGTAAAATATCTTTTGAAATGTCATCAATCGTCAACATCTCTTGCTTATCCGCACGTTCTGGATTGAAACGTGTAATACAGAGATGCTTACGGATACGACCTTCGTTTTGTTCTACTTTTTTGGTTTTGCTGTCAAGCATACCAATAATACGGTCAGAGTCACGTACCGAAGAAATTTCTGGGTTCGTTACAATGATCGCTTCATCAGCATGATACATTGCTAAAATTGCACCACGTTCGATACCCGCAGGTGAATCACAAATAATGTAATCAAACTCTTGAGAAAGTTCGTCCATTACACGTGCTACACCTTCATCTGTTAACGCGTCTTTATCACGTGTTTGAGATGCTGGTAAAATGTAGAGATTTTCAATATCTTTATCGCGAATAAGCGCTTGTTGTAATCGAGCTTCGTTATTCAATACGTTTACAAAGTCATATACAACGCGGCGTTCACAGCCCATGATCAAGTCTAGGTTACGTAAACCCACATCAAAGTCGATCACAACAGTTTTGTGGCCGCGAAGGGCTAAACCTGTTGCAAAAGATGCGCTTGTAGTTGTTTTACCTACGCCACCTTTACCTGATGTTACGACAACAATTTTCGCCACCGAATCCACTCCTGTTATGGTTTAAATCCCCTTTTTTAATTAGGGGTTTGGTGATTATTTATACATTAAAATTGCAAAGCTTCAAATACTAGCTCTTGCTGGTCATTCAAATAAATATGTACTGGCTGTTTGACCACATGAGGTGGAATGTCATCAGCGACACAGTAAGTCCCTGCAATTGAAACCAATTCAGCTTCTAATGAATGGCAGAAAATACGTGCAGCCGTGTTCCCACCAGCTCCGGCAATGACTCTACCACGAGCACTACCATAAATATGTATATTTCCTGAAGCAATTACTTCTGAACCGCTATTAATACCAGCATTAATAATGATATCGCCATGGTCTTGGACTAAACATTGACCTGTACGTAAGATTTCATTGTGATACGACGTAGCATGACGAATGGTCGGTACTTCGACTGCAGCAATTTTATCTTCGGTTTTTTCTTCTGCAGGTGCGGGTTCTTCAACCACTTGTTCGCGTGTCGGTTTAACTTGTTGTAGTTTGCGATCCGCAGGAACTACGGGAAATTGGATAGCACGTGCTTGGTCCGATAGCGGACCTTCAGTGACACCAATCGGTTGAATTTCAATACTAATAAGTAGTTGAATCAGTGCAATTAGTTCTTGATCAACCGTACTTTCAATCACGGCTAATGTTCCGGGTGGAAAAGCCTTTTGGAACATTGGAGTAAGTTGCTGGCGGATCGCATCATGATCATTGGTATCGAGGTGAATGCGAATCGCATTGACCATTTTGCCTTTTATCCGTATATCAGCCATATTGAATCCTTGAGACTTCTAACTATTACTTTTGTGCCGAAGTAGTTATGTTGTAAATAGAGCAAATCCTAGAACAATTTGCATGAATACTCTAGCGGAGTTCGCAATTATTTTTGACTAAGTGTTTATTCTGTAGCTTGGTCCTGTTCCTGCATAATCTGCTGCCACTGTTTTACTTTCACTTGCTTACGAATAGCCTCTAGACTTTCAAAAACCGCAGAGCGAACCAACTCATCCAGCTGGACATTATTTTCGATTTCAATACGGCTAACACGCTGTGAAATGTCTAAATATAGATTGGGTTTTTGAGCCGTAGATGTATTGGGATAAGCCAATGGGGAAATTAAACCTTGGGTAATATTTTCACCCAAACGTTGCCCGATACTTTGAATCTGCTGTTCAATGCGGCTGCCAACGATTGGCACTAAGCGCAATAGCTGCGTGAGCTCGGGGGTATCTTCAATGGCCTGACTGACGATTTGTCCGACATTTTTGGCGATCAATTCACGTTCAGTACGTAGCTCTTTGCTTAAATTTTCTTGCAAAATCTCAGCTAAAACTTGGGTGAACATCTCACGGTGATGCTGCACAAGATTACTAATTAGGTCTTTATGGGTTGTACTGGTATTGAGCTCATGCTTAACACCATCTAACACGGTAAGTACCACACGATCTGACAGTTCTTCCATCACGACTCGATAGTAGAACAATGCCTTTTTCTGCCATGCAGAAGGCACGATTTGATAGCCCATTTCATACAGTCGATAAGCAATAATGCCCGCACGAAATAAACGCAGGAAACGTAAATGCGGCACAATAGCTAAAATTTCGTACCAATGTATAAACGGGAAGAAGAACCAGCGCTGATGGTGCTTGTTGATGATGGCAATCGCCCAGCGCACCAACAATTCTACAATCAAAAAGATAATGAACCACGCTTCGGTAGTAATCACCCATGGATGTAAATGTTCACGGTAAAAACTCAGCACATCGGGCAGGTGGATACTGTTAAAGAACCAACTGCCAAGATTGCTCATGAGGAAAAAGTTCATGCACAGGCAGAACAAGTTAAAAACAATAATAAACACCATGAATATGTCATAAATCAAAAACAGTTTGAATGACCAACTGTTTGGATTGACATGATGATATTTAGATTTCTTGTTTTGCGGCATGCTGTTCTGCGACATAAAACTTCTTCTTAATTATTCAGTAACTGAGTATTTAGCTTTCATACGAGTAATGAGTTGGTCTTTCTCCGTCCACAGCTCATCCACCCAATGCTGAAATTTTTCACGGAATTCTGCATCATCTTCATAGTTGCCGCCATGCACCCACGTTGGAATTTCAATTTTACGTAAATCCACGGCGATACGTGGAACTTCACCTAGCCAAAATTCGCCATAACCTGGTGCACCATTTGGATAGACGATGGTCATATCTACGAGAGCATCAACTTGATCCCCTAAAATATTGAGTGCCAGTGCTAAACCACCCGCTTTTGGCTTAAGAAGGTTTTGATACGGTGACTGCTGCTGCGCATGCTTTTCAGGGGTAAAGCGAGTGCCTTCCAAATAGTTCAGCAGGGTAAAAGGCTGGCTCAATAACTGTTCACAAGATTTACGCGCTTCTTCCATATCTCGATATTTAAGTTCAGGATTTTTCGCGATTTGTTCTTTGCTATGACGTTTCATCATTGGGAAGCCTAAAATTTTAAAAGCTTGTCCCACAAATGGAATGAAAATGAGTTCCCATTTGGTAAAGAAACGCGTCAGAGGCATACGGGTTAAACCAAAATATTGGTTGACTGTCGTATCGACCCAACTTTGATGATTACAGGTCATGAGATAACGACCCTGCAAATTTAAATCGAGGTCTTCATCGATGGTAATGTCCCATTCGGTATTGGGCAGAACATGGTCAATCAGCCAATTATTGACGGTGAGCCAACTGTTGGTGATTTTAATGTTGGTTTCATCAACCTTTTTTGATTTTTTAAAGAGTTTGGTCAGACCAAGGGCTAAAACAGGAGGACCATGGAAAAAAGTACTGCCTGTCATAACAGAACCGACGGTAAGTCCTTTGCTAATTTTTTTTAGTGTCGGTTGCTTATTTGTTTGAGATGACATATAAAAAGTCCTAGCGGAAATTGTCCAAATAATGATTGATTCTAGTAAATATAGTTCGAGTTGATTAAATAAAAAAGGGCATCTGCTGAACTGTGAAGAAATTGTGATGGAATTAACAAATAAATCTCGTATTCATATTACAAATTGTAACTAAACGTTTTATTATTAACAAAAAATCAATGGTTCAGCCATTTGTTTTACTTCATCATTTCAACCATACAACAAAACACAAAGAAGGAGGCATGCAATGCGTGCACTAGTAATTTCGGCAGTAGTTGGGGCAATGGCACTTACTGGTTGTCAAAACATGGAATATGACAAAGCAGCAATCGGTACTGGTTTAGGTGCTCTTTTAGGCGCTGGTATTGCTTATTCTAATGCTGATAAAGACAAAATGGGTCAAGCAGCAGCAATTGGTGCTGTAGTTGGCGCGGGTGCTGGTCTTCTTCTTGATAAGAAAGAACAACGTCTTAAACAAGAATTGGCTGGTACTGGTGTTGACGTAGGTCGTAATCCAGATGGTTCGATCAACCTTGTTATGCCATCAGTAACTTTCGCAACTAACTCTTCAACTATTCAATCTCGGTTCCAATCTGCGTTGAATGACGTTGCTAAAGTATTGCGTGAAGACGGTACTGCAAACAAACTTGCAATCGTTGTACACGGTCACACAGATAACACAGGTTCTGATGCGATCAACAACCCACTTTCTCAAAACCGTGCAAACTCAGTGAAAAACTACCTAGCGTCTCAAGGTATTTCTTCAACTCGTATTACTGCACGTGGTTACGGTTCAACTTCTCCAGTAGCGGATAACTCAACTGCTGCAGGTCGTGAACAAAACCGTCGCGTAGAAATCTCAGTTTACGAAACTAAATAAGTTTTAGTTCGAAACGAAAGGCCACCCTCGGGTGGCTTTTTTTATGGCATTTTTAATGACCGATAAAATACATTTTGCATTAGGCAAGATCGTTTCAGATGACTATAATCATCCTCGAATTAATAAGAGGAAAGACTATGTCACTGGCAAGTCAGTTGAACGACAAGCAACTTGAAGCAATGAAATACACTCAAGGACCCTTGTTAGTACTTGCAGGGGCAGGTTCAGGCAAAACATCGGTGATTACCCGTAAAATTGCCTATTTGGTGAAGCATTGTGGTATTCCTGCGCACCGTATCACCGCGATGACCTTTACCAACAAAGCTGCGCGTGAAATGAAAGAGCGTGTGACGAAGCTGATGAGCCGTGAAGAGGCAAAAGGGTTGTCGGTTTCTACATTCCATAACTTCGGGCTAAACATGCTCCGTTTGGAATTAAAAAATACACCACTGAAAAATAACTTTTCAATTTTAGATGCAGATGACTGCAAACGCATTTTGATGGACTTAATGCATCGCGACAATTTATCCGGTGCAGAAAGTAAAGAGCTGATTGCCAAAGCCATGAAAATGATTTCAGATTGGAAAAACGATCTGATTCCACCTGAGCAAGCGCATACCACCTGTGAAACAGCAGAAGACGTTCAGTTTGCACATCTGTATCAACTGTATGAGCGTAATTTACGTGCCTACAATGCTGTGGATTTTGATGATTTGATTGTCATGCCGACGCGCTTATTACAAGAAAATGCAGAAGTGCGTGATCGTTGGCAGAATCGAATCCGCTATTTATTGGTCGACGAATATCAAGATACCAACACCGCGCAATATATTTTGGTGAAATTACTCGTGGGTGTCATGGGACAGTTCACCGCGGTAGGTGATGATGACCAATCGATTTATGCATGGCGTGGTGCTAAGCCTGAGAATATGGCTTTATTGAAGGAAGATTTCCGTAATCTGAAAGTGATTAAGCTTGAGCAAAACTATCGCTCGACCAGTCGGATCTTAAAAGCCGCGAATACAGTTATTGGCAATAACCCACATATTTTCGATAAAAAGCTTTGGTCAGATAAAGGCCATGGTGAAGTGATCCGCGTGATTACTTGTCGTAATGACGATGATGAAGCAGAACGCGTCGTAAAAGACTTGATTACGCACAAGCTGATGAACGGTAAAAATTGGAAAGACTACGCCATTTTATACCGTGGTAATTTCCAAGCGCGTGCTCTAGAGACACAGCTACGCCAAATGCAGATCCCGTATAAATTATCGGGTGGTCAGTCTTTCTTCGCTCGTGCTGAAATTAAGGACTTGATGAGCTACTTACGTTTGATCATCAACCCTGAAGATGACAGTGCATTTTTACGAATTATCAATACGCCAAAACGTGCGATTGGTCCGGTGACTTTGGAAAAGCTTGGCTTATTTGCGCAGGAAAGTAATTTGTCTTTGCTCAGTGCAGCAGGTGACCAGCGCTTAAGCATGGCGATTCCGAAAAAAGCCACAACCCAATTGGCCGAATTTGCGGACTTTATTTCGACCTTTACTCGTGAATTAGTAGAAGATGATGAACCTGTTCCGATCATTCGTCGCATGATGATTGAAGCAGGTTATATCGACTATGTTAAAGAATCTGCAGCTACACCTGCGCAGGAAAAAACCAAACTGGATAATATTGAAGTGCTATATAGCAGTATTCAAAGTTTGATAAACCGCGCTGAAGATGTAGATGAAAAGAACATTGAAAGTGTGATTCGTAAAATGGTGCTGCTCGATATGTTAGAACAGCAACAAGAAGAAGAAGACACCGATAAAGTCAATTTGTTAACACTTCATGCGTCGAAAGGTCTGGAATTTCCATTCGTTTATTTGATTGGTCTGGAAGAAGAAATTCTACCGCATAAAAACTCCATTGCTGCCGACACGGTTGAGGAAGAACGTCGACTGATGTATGTGGGGATTACTCGTGCACGTCAAGGTTTAACCATGACTCTTGCAGAGCAGCGTAAAGCCGGTGGTCAAATGCGACAAATGACACCAAGCCGTTTCTTGGACGAACTGCCACAAGATGAATTGGAGTGGTTAGGGCGCAAGAAAAAGCTGGCAGGGGATATCGATCCTAAACAGCAAGCACAGCATTATTTAGAAAATTTACGCGCGCTGATTAAGCGTTAAAGCTTAATGCGTAGAATATTTTATTTATTTTTTGAAATTCGTTTTATTGAAACAGGAATGAACCATGAAAGTTCAAGTTAAAGTTCTCGACACACGTTTAGGTACGGAATGGCCAATGCCAACTTATGCCACAGCAGGTTCGGCAGGTCTTGATCTCCGTGCATGTGTAGAAGAAACCACCGTAATTGAACCGGGTCAAACTGTTCTGGTAAAAACAGGCCTATCGATTTATATCGAAGACACTAACTTTGCAGGTTTAATTTTGCCGCGTTCAGGCTTAGGTCATAAACACGGAATCGTGTTGGGTAACTTGGTCGGTTTGATTGATTCAGACTACCAAGGTGAATTGATGGTATCTGTTTGGAACCGTAGCCAAACTACATTTAGCCTAGAGCCGGGTGAGCGTTTAGCACAATATGTTTTAGTGCCAGTTGTACAAGCTCAGTTTGATATTGTAGATGAGTTTGAAGCCACTGAACGTGGTGCAGGCGGTTTTGGTCATACAGGTAAAAACTAATCAGTGCGAGACTTTTGATCCAGTGTGTTGACAAGTAAATGCCTACAATCAAGTAGCTAATAAAAACCATCCTCGTGATGGTTTTTATTTATATCATTTTATTTAAATTTTTAATTTATTCAAAATCAAATCTATATTTAGAGTGTTTAGGCTTTTATCAATATCGTTTATAGGCTTATCTCGAAAAAAATTAATTCTGATGAAATTACTCGGATTATATTTTAATAGAGAAGAATAAATTGCACCTTCTTTGTTGATTTAAATTTAATCAATTTACTATATTTGTACAGAGTGGAATAGGGATTTAAAAATATTTGAAAAGTAAAATAAATATAGATGAACGGGTGGTTTGATATTTTTTAAATTGTAAATTAATGATTTATATATAAAAATAATTTGTGGAAAATAGAAGTTTTGGGATTAATTTTTAAGTTTTTGATCAGTATTTAAATATTATTAATTGATTATTAACTAAAATTGTTATAAAAAAGCTACACTTTTTTTCAGGATTTTATCCTTTAATTAAAATCTTAAATTCTCAATAGAATTTAAGATTTTTTAATTAATAAAGATGTAATTAGAAGAACATAGTATGGGTTCACTGTTTAATCACTTTCCGCAACATATTTTTCGTGCATATGACATTCGCGGGAAAATATCGCTCTTAAATGCTGATTTAGTTCAGTCAATTGCTTGTGGCTTAGTCAAACAATATTTAGATGTAGGGCAAAAGAGACTTGCTATTGGCTATGATGCGCGTTTAACCAGTCCAACCTATGCAAAAATAATTCAAAAAGTCTGCCATGAGGCTGGCCTTGAAGCGGAAATTATTGGCTGCTGCTCAAGCCCGATGTTGTATTTTATTGCGGGACAATTTCAAGGCAATGGCATTATGGTGACGGCGAGTCATAATCCAAAATCAGATAATGGTATCAAGTGGATTATCAAAGGTGAGCCACCTTGTCCAGAGATGATTCAACACGTTGCAGTCGAAGCACGAAATTGTTTTTCATCGGAACGTGTGCATTTGATGACTGAACATGAGCCACACGAAATCAAGCCTGAATATTGTTTGGCCTATCAGAAATTTATTTTAGATGACATTCATTTACAGCAACCACTTAAAGTTGTGATCGATGGCATGCATGGTTCAGCTGGGCATTGTGCAGCCTTATTATTAAATAAATTAGGCTGTGAAGTTTTGGCATTACGTTGCCAAGCTGATGGACATTTCCCTGATCATGCTCCAGATCCATCACAGCTCAAACATTTAACCCATCTCCGCCAAGCCATACAGCTACAAAAAGCCGATATTGGCATTGCTTTAGATGGTGATGGTGATCGTTTAGTACTGATTGATGAAACTGGCAAAGTGGTTTCTGCAGATCGATTATTGTGTTTATTTGCTGAAATTTGTTTGACTCAAAAACCACATGCAGAGGTGGTATTTGATGTGAAATGTTCAACAATGATTCGGGATACCGTGTGTGATTTAGATGCGCAGCCTGTCATGATTCGAACGGGCAGTAGTTTCTTGCGAAAGTATATTTCCCAATCTAAAGGCAAAGCGGTTTTTGGTGGTGAATACGCAGGGCATTATGTTTTTAATGACGGTCGCGGCGGCGGTTATGACGATGGTCTATATGCTGCCTTAAGGGTCTTAGAATATATTCAAACTCAGGGGCTGACATTGTCAGAAGCTTTGGCGAAATATCCGGAGCGCTTTAGTACCGAAGATTTATATGTTAGTACGCATCAACATGATCCAGCGGAAGTTTTAAAGCAGGTTGAAGCTAATTCTGCGCGAATTCCGGCACAAATCAGTAAAATTGATGGAATACGCCTTGATTTTGATGATGGATTTGGCATCATTCGAGCATCGAATACAGGTGAGTATTTCACTTTACGCTTTGATGCCAACTCATCAGCACGCTTAAAAGAAATACGAGATCTGTTTGTTTACATGTTAGTTGAGCACTATCCAGACATTGCTCATGACATTCCAGATGCTCAATAAGGAGAGGCAAATGCCACATCAACATACTGGCATCGACAAAGCACAAATCCTGACGGAAGCTTTGCCGTATATTCAACGTTTTGCGGGTAAGACGCTGGTAGTGAAGTATGGTGGTAATGCCATGACCGATCCTGAGCTTGAGAGCTCATTTGCACGTGATATCGTATTGCTGAAAACGGTTGGTCTAAACCCGATTGTGGTACATGGCGGTGGTCCACAAGTGGATTCATTCCTTAAACAATTAGGACGTGAATCAGATCGTATTGACGGTATGCGCGTGACAGACCCTGCAACCATGGAAGTTGTTGAGATGGTTTTGGGCGGCAGCGTGAATAAGTCGATTGTGAACTTAATCAATAAACACGGTGGTCGTGCCATTGGTTTAACGGGTAAAGATGGTAATTTGATCCGTGCGCAAAAATTGCTAATGGAAAAAACTGCCGAAGACGGTTCAGTAAAACAGATTGATTTAGGTCTCGTTGGCGAAGTGGTTGGTGTGAAAACTGACGTACTTGAGATGTTTACCCAAAGCGATTTTATTCCTGTGATTGCACCATTAGGTGTAGACGAAGACGGCAACACCTATAACATCAATGCTGACTTGGTTGCAGGTAAAGTGGCTGAAGCATTGGGTGCGGAAAAGCTAATTTTATTGACCAATATCACGGGTGTTTTAGACGAAAATAAAAATCTGCTGACTGGGTTAACCACCCAAGAAGTCGATCGTTTGATTGAAACTGGCGTGATCTATGGCGGCATGATTCCGAAAGTTGGCTGTGCATTAGATGCAGTCAAAGGCGGCGTAATCAGCGCACATATTGTTGATGGTCGTGTACCTCATGCAACATTACTTGAAATCTTTACGGATCATGGTGTGGGTACATTAATCACCAATCGAACCAATGTGAAAAAAGCTTAAGATACTTAGCATTTTTTGATATAAAAAAGCCTCTTTTGAGGCTTTTTTATTATTTATCAGTTGGCTAAGTGAGATTTGAAAAGATCAAATAATGTATTTGCCCTGTTGGATTATAAAAACTCTTATAATGGCGCCGATTTTAGATTTACAACAACTAAAACTGTCATGCACAATAGAGAAATCATAGATTTACTGCAGAAATGATCGATATGTGCCAGCTGCTCGGAATGAATTGTGCGACTCCTACCGATATTACTTTTTCGTTTCGGGGATTTTCGCAGCGAGCAGGAATTACCTCAGATCATTGTGATGGCTTTGGTATCGCTTTTTTTGAAGATAAAGCATGTCGTTTATTTGTCGACAATCAATCTGCTGTAGAGTCTCCGATTGCTGAGCTGATCCGAAACTATCCGATTAAATCTCGCAATGTGATTGCACACATTCGTAAAGCGACGCAAGGCAAAATTAATCTTGAAAACTCACATCCATTTAGTCGTGAATTGTGGGGCAGACAGTGGATTTTTGCGCATAATGGCGACCTGCATGGCTTTCAGCCTGAGCTCACAGGGCGCTTCAGCCCCGTCGGCAATACCGACAGTGAATTGGCCTTTTGCTATTTGCTCGAGCAAATGGTGAAACGTTTTGGTTATACCGAACCTACACTCGATCAGGTGTTTGATCTGTTATTAGAAATTTCTCCTAAAATTGCAGAACATGGCACCTTTAATTTTTGTTTGTCGAATGGGCAGGCGCTATTTAGTTATGCGATTACCAAGCTGCATTGGCTGGTTCGAGAGTTTCCATTTCAGCCTGCACAGTTGATTGATATTGATGTTGAAGTCGATTTTAGTGAAGTCACTACGCCTGAAGACCGTGTTGCCGTGATTACCACTGAACCCTTAACGCAAAATGAAGTTTGGACAGTATTTGAGCCGGGTGAAATGATTTTATTTCAACATGGTCGTCCAATACGTGCTGCAAAGACGGTTGTTGAACGTTTAGAACGTGAGCGGCTGGACCCATCTTTAAAACGTGTCACACGTGCAGATCAGTATTAATTTTGAATGAAAGATATTCATTATAAAAATGAATATCTTACACTTTATTGAATTAAGGGTGTTTTCTAAGATATTGAATTGATTAAAAAATATCTTAGCTTTATGCTCGGGATTAAATAAATTAACATAATAAAAACAATTGATTACATTATAAATGGCAGTATTTCAATTAAAACCAACCTTTTTACTTCATTTTTATTTAAGTCCTTTAATTATATGATGAAATTTACGTGATAAGTCCTTCATATTTATAGGTGGTCGTAATGAAAATGAAATGGGTTCCAGAATACAATACTGGTATCGATGTGATTGACGATCAACACAAACGGATTCTTGACTACATCAATGAAATTGATGGCATTGACGCAAATACAGATCGTGATCGTGTGAAACAAATTCTGGAAAACATTATTGATTACACGCAATCACATTTTACCTTCGAAGAATCTTTACAAGAAGAAGCGGGTTATAAATATCGTGTGCCACATAAACGCGTACATGATTTATTTATTAAAAAAATTGAATCTTATCGTGACCGTTTTGAAATGGGGCATGCGATTGAAAATGAATTACATGAAGTGCTTTCAAAATGGCTGATTAACCATATTCAGCACGATGATGCTGATTATGTCGGTGCGGTTAAAGAAAATATGATGGGTATCATCAAAGAAAAAGAAAAGAAAAAAGGCAAATATTGGTTTGCACGTTTCTTTTCATAACCTCAAAAAATGAAATAAAAACAATTAAATTCTAATAATATCATTTGCGCAGCAAATCATCTTTAAGGTGATTTGCTTTTTGTTTTTGATTTTCAAGGCACAGCAAGGCAAAATAGCGCTAGAATTTTCAAAGGAATTTGTCATGCAGGACAATGCGATGTCGAAATGGTTATCGCCACTGATGGCGTTCTGTTTATCTTTTATCATTATTGCAACTTTAGCACCGGTAACAGGTATTCAAATTGAACGTCAGCTAGATTTCTGGCTGTTGTGGCTAGGTACAATGCTTATTTTAGCTTTACCGCTATGTTATTTGGAAATTGCTTTAGCAAAACGTTCAAAAATTACAGCAGTTCAAGCACTGTCTTCGCTAACACGTGATGCGGATGCTTCACCCAAATGGCGTATAGTCGGTTGGCTTGCCGTAGTATTTATTCCATTTTTAGCAGGTGCCATGCTTTCAGCCGCGTCGCAATATGTGGCAATTTTTACAGCTAATGGCTTTGCCTATAGCATTATTTTGGCTGTCCTTGCGGTCATTGCATTTGCATTGTCGTTTGTACCACGCCAATTTTTAGTGATTTTGACCGCTATTGGTGTGATTGCTGCAGTAGTCTTAGCGAATGTTATGGGAACGGCATTGCCAGAATGGAAAATGACTACACTCGAATTTAGTGAGTGGGGCAATGCAACTGTTTTGGCGCTCGTAGCAAGTGGTTTGGGGATGGGCTTGTACTGGCAGTCAAGTTTGCCAGCCGTGAAGCAACAAGAGATTGCAAGCAAAACGGTATTTCCAATTTGGATCGCTCAACTCTTGGCAGTGATTGCTTTTGCTTTTTTCGCAGCAAAAACACAAGTACCTGCTTTAGCATTGGTTGTGGGTTTGGTTGCTGCTTCAGCATTGCTGATTCAAATGGCACGTGAACAATTACAACAACGCCAATTGGCCGTAATGGTGCAATGGGCGATTTTATTGGTTGCGGTTTTTGTATGGGCACTGAGCACTGTTGTTCCAGTATTTAATATTGCCTTGTTGATTTGGGGCTTAATTATTTGTCTGATTTATGCGATTTTCGCAGGTTGGATTATGAAGATTAGTCATCTACGTAAGTCAATGAACTTCAGTCATGAAACCTTTTATAATATTTGGCGTATTGCCGTACGTATCGTAGTGCCCTTGTCAATAATATTGGCATTGGTGGCTGTGATTGGGCAGTTATTCTAATGACAGCTCAGTTACAAGTATGGGTCGCTTATGCGAGCGTGGAACAGCAGATATTAATTCCGCTGAGCTTTAATCCCGGTATGACGGTTGAAGATGCTATTGTGCAAAGTGGCATTCGAAAACAAGTGGATTTACCCGAAGAATTAACACTAGGAATCTTCGGGGCGCGTGTAAGCGATTCATCTCAGTTACTTGAAGCAGGTGATCGCGTCGAAATCTATCGTGCATTAACCATTAATCCGAAAGATATTCGTCGTAATCGCGCCAAGAAAAATCCCGTTGGCCGTTATTGTCGAGGCAATCGTTTCAAACAATTGTACTTATAAAAAAAACCCCTAAATTTAGGGGTTTATTTTTATCTTAAAGCGACTATAGTGGTGGCGCAGTTAAAATCGCTTCTTTAGAACCTGGTAAGCCTGGTTGTGACTCTGGAATGGTTTCTAAGCCTTCAATTTTTTGAACGATACCGTTTTGGTCAAAGAAGATTTTTAAGTGTTGACCATGTGCAGCAGGAATCTTGGCTTTTTTAGCATATGTTCCTGGGGTATACTTATAAATGTAGTCCCAACGTAACGGATTCATTGGATCGGCAACAGTTGGACTACCTAGCAAAAAGCGAACTTGTTGGTGGCTCATTCCCACTTGAATTTTAGCCGCTTGTGCTTGAGTTAAAGGTGTACCTTGTGGAATATCAACTTTATAAACGCCCAAGGTTGAACAGCCTACGAGCAATGAAGTGACGAATAACGTCAGCATGATTTTTTGCATTTTGCTAAACTATCCCAAATTAATTATGATGCATTTGATCCAAGGATAGATCATACTGCATCTAAACTTTGTTGCATATTCCAACTTTAATTTTGTTGAGAGACCTTTTTTCATGCCTATTTCAAATCAAGATTTACGTAAAGCTGGACTTAAAGTTACACTTCCACGAATTAAAATATTGGAATTGCTTGAAAATTCAAGACAACATCACTTAAGCGCAGAAGATATTTATAAGACTTTACTTGAACAGGGTGAAGATGTGGGTTTAGCAACTGTGTATCGCGTGTTAACACAGTTTGAAGCTGCAGGTATTATTCAACGCCATCATTTTGAAAACAATCATTCTGTTTTTGAGATTATGCAAGAAGATCACCATGACCATATTGTGTGTCAAAACTGCAATAAAGTGGTGGAATTTACTAATGATGTGATTGAGCATGAGCAACATCAAGTGGCAGAAAAATTTGGTTTCCAACTTACAGGTCACTCATTAAATCTTTATGGCTATTGTGATGCGCCTGAATGCCAAGAAGCATATCGTAAAAAATAATCCAATGCGGATGAGAATGAATAAAAAACAGACTTCATATGAAGTCTGTTTTTTATTTCCGAAAGCGTTTAAGCAAAATTAATGTTGACCATCAAAGGTAATATTTGAATTTGCACGCAGTAAATGCTCGCCGCCTTCTTCAGACAATTTAATCTGTAGACGCAGGTCATTCGGTGAATCGGCATGTTTGAGCGCATCTTTGTAGCTAATTTGCTTGGCTTTATAAAGGTCATATAAAGCTTGGTCAAAGGTTTGCATACCCAGTTCACGAGAACGCTTCATCAGGTCTTTAATTTCGTGCACTTCACCCTTACGGATTAAATCTGAAATTAAAGGTGAGTTGATCAAAATCTCAATGGCAGCACGACGTGAATTACCATCAATGGTTGGAATCAATTGCTGCGCAACCATTGCTTTTAAGTTCAAAGACAAGTCCATGAACAGTTGACTATGACGATCCGCTTCAAAGAAGTGAATGATACGGTCGATGGCCTGGTTGGCGTTGTTGGCATGCAGAGTAGCAAAAACCAAGTGACCCGTTTCAGCAAAGGCAATCGCATAGTCCATGGTTTCACGTGAACGAATCTCACCAATCAGAATCACGTCAGGTGCCTGACGTAGCGTATTCTTTAAGGCAACTTCGAAAGAATCGGTATCAATACCCACTTCACGTTGGGTAATGATACAACCTCGGTGTTGATGCACAAATTCAATCGGGTCTTCAATCGTAATGATATGACCTTTGCTATTTTCATTACGATAGCCAATCAAAGATGCCAAAGAGGTTGATTTACCTGTACCTGTTGCACCTACGAAAATGATAATGCCACGCTTAGTCATCGCCAATTCTTTTAAAATCGGCGGTAATTTCAACTCATCCATCGTTGGAATGACGGTTTCGATACGACGCAGCACCATACCTGGCTGGTCACGTTGTTGAAATGCGCTGACACGAAAACGAGCAGATTTGCTGGTATTACTAATGGCAAAGTTACATTCACGCGTATCGGCAAATTCCTTACGCTGTTTTTCAGACATTATCGAATGTAAGATTTGACCGACAGTCGGACCCGGTAACTTAGTCGAGCCAATTGGCAAAATTTGCCCATTGATTTTAATCGAGGGTTCAACATCGGCTGTAATGAACAAATCCGATGCTTTTTTCTCCACCATATAATCAAGTAAGCCGTTAAAATCCATAACGATCGCCCCAAAAAAATAAAAAAATTACAAGAAAGATTCGGGTTGTTTTGCTGCAGTCCGTGCAGTTTGCGTACTAATAATGCCTTTTGCGACAAGGTTTTTTAAGCTTTGATCGAGTGTGGTCATACCGTAGTTGGCACCCGTTTGAATCGCTGAATACATTTGCGCAACTTTGTTTTCACGAATCAAGTTACGGATCGCAGGAATACCGATCATGATTTCATGCGCAGCTACACGGCCACCGCCATTTTTCTTGAGTAGGGTTTGTGAAATTACGGCTTGAAGTGATTCAGATAACATGGCACGAACCATGTCTTTTTCTTCAGCAGGGAATACGTCAATCACACGGTCAATGGTTTTTGCCGCAGAGGTGGTATGTAGAGTACCGAAGACCAAGTGACCTGTTTCAGCGGCTGTCAGTGCCAAACGAATGGTTTCAAGGTCACGCATCTCACCGACTAAGATAATATCCGGGTCTTCACGCAGTGCGGAACGAAGTGCTTCGTTAAAGCCGTGGGTATCACGGTGTACTTCACGTTGGTTGACCAAACATTTTTTAGATTCGTGTACAAATTCTATCGGGTCTTCGACCGTTAGAATATGGTCATATCGGTTGTCGTTAATGTAATCGACCATCGCAGCAAGCGTGGTTGATTTACCCGAACCCGTTGGACCGGTCACCAGTACGATGCCACGTGGATATTCACAAATATCTTTAAAGATTTGGCCCATGCCAAGATCTTCAATGGTTAATACTTTTGAAGGAATGGTACGGAAAACGGCACCAGCACCACGGTTTTGGTTAAATGCGTTCACACGGAAACGTGCCACACCAGGGACTTCAAATGAAAAGTCAGTTTCTAATTTTTCTTCGTAATCACGACGCTGTTTATCGTTCATGATGTCGTAAACCAATTTGTGTACTTCTTTATGTTCAAGAGCAGGTAGGTTGATACGACGAACTTCACCATCCACACGAATCATTGGTGGCATACCAGAAGATAAATGTAAATCCGAAGCGTTATTTTTGGCAGCAAAGGCCAATAGTTCTGTAATGTCCATAAAATCCCCGAGATAAAAATTAAATCTTAATTATTTTGATAGAATAATAAGGCTTTCCCACAGCTTAACCAACACTTAGTTGAAGGGCAATGCAAAAAAAGATGAATGAAATGAGAACCTCGTCAATGAATATACTTCAAGAAGCACGAAATCAAGTTTTGCAGCAAATTGAGCAGGCTTGCCAACTTGCGGGTCGACCACAGCAGTCGGTTGAATTATTGGCTGTATCTAAGACGCATCCTGCTGAAATGCTAAGAGAAATGTATGCAACGGGGCAACGATCATTTGGTGAAAACTATCTGCAAGAAGCACTTGAAAAAATTGAGGCTTTGGCGGATTTAGAAATTGAGTGGCATTTTATAGGCCATGTGCAGCGCAATAAAACCAAACATTTGGCTGAAAAATTTGCGTGGGTGCATGGGGTAGACCGTTTAATTATTGCGGAGCGTTTATCGAGTCAGCGAGACGCAAGCCAAGCACCTTTGAATATTTGCCTACAAGTCAATATTGATGCGCAAGATACGAAGGATGGCTGTCAGCCGAATGAAGTTGCAGATTTGGTCGCTCAGATTTCTGCACTACCGAATTTACGCTTACGTGGACTGATGGTGATTCCTGCACCCAACAATCCGCAAGCGTTTGCTGATGCCAAAGCGCTCTTTGAACACGTCAAAGCACAGCATGTGAAACCTGAAGATTGGGATACCTTAAGTATGGGGATGTCAGGTGATATGGTGGATGCGATTGCTGCGGGATCCACCATGGTTCGCGTGGGAACAGCATTGTTTGGTGCACGTGATTATTCGAAATAGGACAGAAGATTCAGCCTGCTTTCAAAAACCAAGCTTATAAAGTGTAAGCACAGCAGATAAGTTTTCACAATGGATGAAACCTATGGGTTCAAAGTGAGCCTTTTAATTTGAACTTTCCATTAAAGTTGAGTACAAAATAATCAGGATGTTTTTGATTTTGAAGTAATTCAACACTAGGACAAATAGGGAAGTTCATGACGGCATATTATCAGTTGATTCAACGCGAAGTAGATGCGCAAGGCTGTGTCACGGCACATTACCGTTCGACCGATTTAGCACAAGGTGCATGGAATGCACATGAACAGCACATGGCGCCTGCTACAGGAATTATTTGTGCTGAATTAAATCAATTTTCGCCACGTGAAGGCATGCGAATCGGGCGCATCAGCCTAGATATTTTGGGCTTAATTCCTGCTGGAGAGTTTCAAATAATTACGCAAGTGATCCGTCCTGGAAAAACTATTGAGTTGATTGAATCTGAAATGCGGGCGCAGGGCAAAAGCTGTATTGTCGCAAGGACATGGCGAATGATGACGCAAAACTCAATAGATATTTCTGGAGTTGAAGATCATCAGGTTTGGGGGCCAGAAAATGCGCCCATTTGGGAAGGGATACACCAATGGCCGGGCGGGTTTATTCAGTCGATTGAAGCTCGAAGTCATGAGCGACGAGCTGGTAAAGGTATTGTTTGGTTGAGAACACAGCATGACATGGTTGAAGGTGAGCCGACTGCTGATTTTGTCCGTTTAATGGGCATGGTTGATACCGCCAATGGTATTGTTCCGCGTCAGGATTGGCCATTTGGCTGGGGCTTTCCAAATCTGGATCTACAAATCCATTTGCACCGTTTACCACAGGGACAGTGGTTAGGTCTGGAAACCGTGCAGCAGTATGGAGCGGATGGTGTTGGTTTGAGTAGTTCTGTATTGCATGATGTCCATGGCCCATTTGGGCGTAGTGAACAGATTTTAACGCTACGTCCACTCGGGACGTAATGATCTAGAGAATCAAAAATTATAAAGCCTGCTTTAAGCAGGCTTTTTTTAAGATACGATTTGGATGGTGCTTGCACCTGCTCCGACAGGATTGACTTGAATTTGCACAGGGATTCGTTCGTGCATTTCTTGAATATGCGAGATCAATACTACTTTACGGCCTTGGTTTTGCAACTGATCTAGAGCATTCATGACCATGTGTAGACTTGAGGCATCTAGCGTGCCAAATCCTTCGTCAATAAATAGGCTTTCGATTTTCGTTGTTCCTGATGCCATGCTTGCAATGGCTAAGGATAAAGCGAGTGCTGTTAAGAACGACTCACCACCTGAAAGCGAAGAGACAGAGCGAGTTTCGCCATCCATGTCATGATCGATAATGGCTAGACTTAAGGAATTTTCAAGGCGCTTTAAGGTATAGCGCTGTGAAAGTATCGCCAATTGCTGGTTAGCATACTCGATTAAAATATCAAGGTTATATTGCTGCGCCAAATCACGGAACTTCTTGCCCGTTGCATCGCCCATTAAGCTCGAAATTTTATTCCAACGATGTTCTTCAGATTGGATCTGTTGAATCTGATCGGCAAATTGTTTTTGTTTGCTGAGGTTAGAAAAATGAACATCTAACTTACTTTTAAGTTGATCTCTAAGTTCTTGCTGTTCTGCAAGGGCTTTAAGATTTAGTGCAATGACACGCTCGATTTGTAAAATTTGTATTTCAGGCTGTGTTTTTAAATGCTGTTTCAACGTTTCTTGAATAGCCTGAATACCTGCTTGAGCATCTGAATAGGCACGTTCTGCATTTAAAACACGCTGTTTAAGCTGCTGTTCTTGTTCATATGAAATTGCACTAAGTTGCGCTAACAGCGTTTCACTAAATTCTGAATTTTGGCTCATCCATTGTTGAAGCGTATTTTCAACATGCCTCATTTGAGTGACTAATTGTGTTTGCTGGGTGAGGTATTCTTTTAAGCGACTTTGACTGGTTTCAAAGGCTTGACGTACTTGATCGAATGTTTGACGAGCCTGATTGAATCTCGTCTGTAACAGTTGTCTGTTTTGGTCAAAATCATTTAACCAATCATGTGGTTTTTCAACTTGTGTTTGGGTCATCTCAAAAATAGTTTGAATCGCAATATCACTATTTTTTTTGCCCTCAATTGTTAAATTTTCAATTAGATTTTGAGCCGTTTGAATTTTTTCCTGACTAAATTTAATTTGTTGCTGATAGTGCTCAAGCTGTTGTGAGGTTTGATTATATTGAGTATTTAACTCGTGGCGTTGCTTTAAGTAATTTTGACGTTGTTGTAGTGTGTGATAAATCTGTTCAGCCGCGCTTAAAGTCGACTGTTCCCATAATTTTTTTTCTACGTCATTCAACACAATGAGAATATGCTGAATATTGATTTCAGCTTGTTGCACACTGGATAAGTGCTGTGTGGTTTGTTGAATTGAAGTTATGAGTGCATGACTTTGTTTTTGAGCATTTTCATGTGAAATTAAGGCATCTTCAGTTTGTTTTTGCGCTTGTTGTGATTCATTGATTCTTGTCTGAATCAGTTGCGCCAAGGCTTCATGCTGATGTGAAAAATCAAAAGAAATATTTAGAATATTTAATTGTTGTTGAAGCGCATTTTTTGCCTGATCAAGTTGTATTTTTAAGGTCGCTAGCTGTTGCGCATTGGCATCCATTAACGCGGTTTGCTGAGTGGAGGTGGTTTGTAATTTTTGCCAAGCTTCGAAAGCCACTTTTTCCAATGCAAGTGCTTGTTGTTCTTGTTGCGTTTGTAGTTTCAGTAATTCATCAGAAAAAGCTTCTTTTTCTGAATAAGGATGATGGGTACTTCCACAGACTAAACACGCTTCGCCATCGACCAAATCTGCACGCAATTTTTCAATATTTTCCGTATTCAGTAAGCGCTGTTGTTGCAACATGTGTTGCAGTTTTTCACGCTCATTTTTCTGCGTTTGATAGGTAAGTTCGGCCGTTTTTAGCTGCGTATGACTTTGTTTAATTTGCTGAGCTAGTGTACGTTTCACCGTCATGAGATTGTTGTTTTCAGCATCAATATTTTGGAAGCTTTGCCATTGTTGCTGAACAACATTGAGCTGATTTAATTTTTGTAAAAGCTGGTCACGTTCGTAACGTAGTGATGAAATTTTCTGATTGAGCGCATCTTCTTGCCCAAATGTTTGCGTTAATTTTTCAAGTTGTTTTTGTTGTGTCTGTAATTGTGTATTGGCTTGTTGCACATTGCCATAATTTTTTTCAAATTGTGCATAACTTTGAATAAATCGTTGAGTCTGTGTGATATGCGCTGAAAGTGCATCATCGAGTGAGGCAAAGTGATTTGAACTTTCTAGCTGTGTCGTGTGTTGAGCAATATTGGTTTGCAGTTGCTCAAGCTGTTCCTTCATCTGTTTTTCATTGTTGATATGCGGAACAAGTTGGTTTTCAATCTCTTTAAAATCACCTTGCGCTTTGCGTAATTGATCTACCAATACAAGACGTTCAGCAATCCGGTCACGCACCAGTTTAATTTTGTCTTGATGTTGAATCTCAAATTGATGCTGTTGTTTTTGTTCTGTATCTATTTTTTCAAAGATGGTTTTTTCAGCATTGAATTGTTGTTCAATCTCTGAAAAATGCTGTTGTGCATGTGTCAATTGCGGCTGTAATTGTGCAATTTCAAGCTTGATATTTTTTTGTTGAATTACACTTGGGCGTATAGATGAAAAGCGTTCAAGTTGTTGCAGTTGTAGCTTTTCAGGCGCAAGTGCATCAAGTTGTTGTTGCTGATTTTGTAGTTGTTGCTGACGTGCTTGCACATCAGTTTCGTATTTTTGCTTTTGTTCGTACCACTGTTGATTTTTTTCGAACGCTGATTTTTCTATTTCCAGCTTTTTATATTCTGTAGAAACCGTATTGAATTGATTCGTGGTTGTTATTAGATCTTCATCAGACAATATTTCAATATGTCCTAAAACATTTTCCAGCTCTTTACGCTGATTGGCAATTTGTTTAGTTTTTTCAAAGGCCAATTGACCAATTTTTCCGAAAATACTGGAATTGGTCAGATATTCCAATAGCTCGCCACGTTCATTATCACGCGCTTTTAAAAAAGCGGTCACTTCTGACTGAGCCAGTAAAACAGCACGAGTAAATTGCTCAAAACTGAGTTGAGTAATGCGTAAAATTTGGCTCTCAACCGCTTTAGTTTTATCTGCAACGACACTGCCATCCGTTAAGCATTTCAGTGAACGCTGTACGCTTTGCAATTTGCCATTTGGGTTTTCACGGGCACGTTTAATTTCCCAACGCGCTGAATAGACTTTTTGGTCTTGGGCAACAAAGCTGAGCTCGGCAAAGCCTTGACCTGTGCCACGGCGTAATACGGTTTGCGGTGAGTTGGTTGGCAACTCTGAACCATCGATATCGATCAGTTTACCATCGCTGTCTTTTAAACGTGGCACACGATTAAACAGCGCCAAACACATGGCATCTAAAATGGTTGATTTACCTGCACCAGTTTTGCCAATAATTGCTACTAAGCCTGCACTGGCTAAAGGCTCAGATTCAAAATCAATAAAATGTTCACCCGCTAAAGATGCCAAGTTTTTAATACGTATAGATAAAATTTTCATGGCAATTCCTTAAGCGTTCACATCATCTTCAAGTGATTTTTGTGCTTCATCGACCAAACTTAAAAAATCTTTCATTACGGTGTCATCAGCACCATAGCCTTGTTTTTCCCAAAGGTTTTGGAATAATTTTTCAGGCGTAGGTGGATCAAGGTTGATTGCGGCTTGTTGCTGATTATTTTGATCTGAGTTTAAATAACGGCGGCTGATGCGCACCAACCGATAACGGTTCGGCGCTAAAGCCTCTTCAAACTGCTGTCTTAAATTAGGTGCAGGCGGGGTGTCGGTATGGTATTCAATTTCGACATATTCACGCTGATCAATATCTTCAATTTCACCGCTCGCCAAAGCAGATAATTGTGCCAAAACTTCTGGAATTGTGCCTTTGATGCGATGCAATTGCACACTGCGCGGAATTGCTAAGGACCCCATTTGAAAGCGTGATTCATCTGTTTGAGTTGGATCAATACTGATCTCAAGCACTTGGTGCTTATAATTAATTTCACTAAATGACAGGGGAATCGGTGAGCCGCTATAACGGATATGGGTCTGTGCGACTTTTTGCGGTTTATGCAAATGCCCAAGTGCGACATAGTCAATTACATCATCAAATAGGGCAGTCGAAAGCGCTTCTTCATTGCCAATAATAATCGGGCGCTCTGAGTCCGACGTTTCACCGCCTTGCATGTGGGCATGTGACATTAAAATTAAGGCTTGATCTGAAGTTTTACGTGCTTTGGCTTCCGCAATTAATTGCTGATGCACATAGGTAATAGCGTTTTGGCTATTGGTGGTTTGATCATTGAATCCGGTGATCTCGGCAGCCCGTAAAAAAGGTAAGGTTAGACACCATGCCACAATATTTTTGTGTTCATCATAAATAGGCACGAGTAATCGGTCTAAATCGAGCTGACCTTCAGTATTTTTATGGACCACGCCAACAGCTTTGGCATGGTATTTTTCTAATAATGGCTCAACTTGTTCAATACGGTAACCTGAGTCATGATTGCCTGCGATCATCAGGGTTTGCATGTGCGGGGCACGCACATGCGCATCGGCTAAAAATTGATAGAGCTGTTTTTGCGCTTTGGAAGCTGGGTTGATGACATCAAAAATATCGCCAGCTATCAGCAGGGCATGCGGCTGCTTTTGTTCTATTTGTTCGAGTAACCAATGAAGAAACTGTTCGTGTTCGTAGTCACGTGAGTGGTTATAGAAGAATTGTCCTAAATGCCAATCAGAAGTATGAAAAAAACGAACAGTCATGCAAGCCCCCAAAAATCAAAAAAATTGATTGGGGTCTAAAGTATCACAGATGTTCACATTTTCGAGGGTGATTAATCATTCATACGTCAAACTAAGTCGTTCTCGACAGTTACAAGGTCATCAATCTAAGCTGTTACTGTGCATTTGAATCGACTTGTACGAGGCCAAAGGTATTGTGGTCTGGGTCTAAGAAATAGCCTTGCCAACATTGACCAGGAATCGCAAATTTTTCCATGGCAATTTGACCACCCTGCGCCAAAATTTTCTCAGCGATATGGTCGAAATCTTCAACTTCAAAACTACAGGTAAATGCATTGGTGCCGCAGTGCGTTGGTGGAGTCTGAGCAGGGCGCTCTAAGAGGCCACCATGAATGCCTTGAGTTTCAATACGGAAGTATTGAATCGGTAGCCCTTCAACTGGGATAAATGACCAACCGAAAACCGCAGAATAAAAGGCAACTTCACGCTTTGGATCGGAGCTTTGAATTTCAAAATAGCAGAGCTGGTTCATTATTATTACTCTTTGTTTGATGGATTGCACATTTCAAATAGCAGAGATTTGAAATTAGGCTAAAAAATACCAAGAACTAGGAATATAAAATGTTGTTCTAATCCTGTATATAGATCAATTGTTGTACAGCAGGTGTATTACCTGCATTTGGGGTAGCAGGAGATGCAACATGCCAAATAATCCTTTTGATGAAGAAAAACTTGCAAATAGTATGGTGTATAAGACTTTATTAGAGTCTACATTAGCCATTCCTTGGTGTATTGATTGGGACAGTAAAACATTCAGCTATATTGGACCGCAAATTGAAAAGTTGCTCGGTTGGAAGCAAAATACTTGGCGCACCGTTCAGGACTGGGCATCACGTATGCATGAGGAAGACCGTGATTTTGTGCTGAATTATTGTGTTTCGCAGTCGATGGCTGGTATAGATCATGAGGCAGATTATCGCGCACTTAAAGAGGATGGTTCATATCTTTGGATACGTGATGTTGTGCATGTCGTGCGTAAACCAAATGGTGATGTAGATTGCCTCGTAGGATTTATGTTTGATATTTCCGAACGTAAAAAACAAGAAGAACAGTTACAAAAATTGCAACGTCAGCTCGAAGAATATTCATATAAAGATGGCTTAACCGGTATTGCCAATCGACGTTTGTTTGATGATTTTTATCAACGGGAATGGTTGAACGCGATACGCACGCAAAAGCCGCTGAGTTTAATTCTGATCGATTTAGATTATTTTAAACAATACAATGACTTGAATGGTCATGTGATTGGGGATACATGTCTGCGTCAAATTGCTAAAAGTTTGGAATCTTGTTGTACAAGACCTCGTGATTTAGTTGCGCGTTTTGGTGGCGAGGAATTTGCTTGGATTTTACCAGAGACCAATGAAGCCGCAGCAGCAGTGATGGCTGATAGAATTATGGATGCCGTGCGTGCTGCACGATTACCGCATAAAGCCTCAGCAGTGTCGGAACTCGTCACACTCAGCATGGGGGTAAAAACCATTATTCCTTCAGATCTGGATAATCCAATGCAATTTCTGGATCAAGTTGATAAAAACCTCTATGTAGCCAAAAGACAGGGGCGTAATCGCTACTGTGCTGCATAACATGGATTTGCTTTTTTGACTTATTTTAAAGTCGCAGCAAGTTTTTAATCAGTCGATATTTTTATCGGCTGATTTTTTTTGAGTGTAGAATATAAAAATTAAATGCTGAATACATAAGGCACAAAATAAAAGACCGACGATTCGAGTGATGATGAAATCGTCGGTCAAAAATCGATTTTAAATTTAAGTGATGGCTGCTGTTCATACTTAAATTCAAAATGAAACTTATTGCTTTTAAAAAGGTCACCGAAACATAGTGGATGCCGTCCAAATCATCGGTTGCTACAGACCTTGTACCCTATATAACGTAGCTGATTACAGATTGGTTGACATGAAAATGAAAAAAAATGCATTTTTTTTTATACTAGGTGTCAACTTCTTCTTGGGTTAGGGTCATGGTGTCTTTAACACGTTATTTTTTATTGTTTTTTTTCATTTGTTTAATCATGACCTGTATTTGCGGTGTGATCGCTGCATTATTGCCACAGGGTGTAGGTGGTATTTTAACGGTCGTACCCTACCTGATTGCAATGATCGTGGTGTTATTTCGGTTTTTAAATAAAAATCAGAGAGCACCGACACAGGCAGAGCGTAAAAAATTTACCTTAGGTTTTAGCCTGATTTTTTGGTTATATAATTTAGCTTTTGTACTTTTGGGTATCGCAATTTTTTCAAGAAAAGATCCTGAAATTTGGCAAAATTTAATGCTCTATGTTCAACATCCTCAGTTTATGAGTTTAATGGTGATCATGTTGTTACTGATGGCTATCCCTTTGTATTTAATCACCTATTGGTTTTATGGTCCGCAAGCACAGCGGATGGCTGCTCAAAAGTTTGGTGCATAATGCTTGATCATCTGGTGATCTTGTTCTATAGATAATAGTATTATTTCATATAGATAAGAACAAATTATGCATCAGCCCACAGTACTGATGACGGGTGGCAGCGGTTTTATTGGCACACATCTCATCAAGGCACTTTTAGCTGCGGATTATAAAGTGATTGGGCTCAGTCGTAAGGCTGGGCGTATTTCTAAATCACCACATTTAACTTGGGTACAGCAGCTCGATCAAATTCCTCATGACAGAATTGATTATGTGATTAATCTTGCAGGTGAAAGTATCGGCAAAGGTCGCTGGACAGAGACGCGTAAACAGCAATTATTAGAAAGTCGGGTCAAAACCACAGAAGCGCTGTATCAATATTTACGTAAACGTAAAATTTTTCCGAAATGCATTATTTCAGGTTCGGCTGTTGGCTATTATGGTATTGATATTGAAGAACAATGGACAAAAGTGTGCGATGAAAATACTGCACCACAAGCCATTTTTATGTCAGAGCTATGCCAAAGTTGGGAGCAAGTCACACGCCAATTTCCTGAACAAAATACCATTATCACACGACTAGGTGTGGTCTTGGCTGAAGGTGGCGGAATCTTACCGCAAATGCTGCGACCGATTCAGCTCAATTTGGTCAACAAAATAGGTTCCGGTCGGCAGCCTTTTGTGTGGATACATATACAAGATGTGATCCGAAGTATGCTGTTTTTAATGAAACAAGCAGAGAAAAAACATGCATTGCTTGAACCCACGCCAATCGATCCGCATATTTTCAATTTGGTTGCGCCGGAAAAAACGACGCAGGCTCAGTTTGCGCAGATTGCAGCACGTCAATTAGCCAAAAAGCCGTGGCTCAATGTGCCTGCAACTATCTTTAAAATTTTATTGGGTGAGCAATCGCAATTAATTTTAAATGGTCAATTGGTTCAGCCAGCCGCATTATTACAGCAAGGCTTTGAGTTTAAATTTCCGACGTTAAAAGAAGCCTTGCAGGATTTATTGGCTTAGTTGAATTTGACGGATTGACCATTATTCGACGCTTAACAATGCATCTTGAAACAGGCGACTCGGACTATAGTGGTCTGCATTGAATGAAGGCGTTTCCCCAGTCATCAGTTCAGCCAATAGCTGAGCTGAAGCTGGTCCCATGCATAAACCATTTCTAAAATGCCCAAAATTTGCCCAAAGATTGTCGAAATTTGGCATCTGCCCAATATACGGAATCCCTTCAGGGGAAGATGGACGCAGGCCAGCCCAAGACTTCACAATCGGAAAGTTGGCAAGCTCTGGTACCATGTCAAAGCAGGATTCTTGAATATGCCGCAAGGTTGCATCTGTGGTCTGAGTATCAAAGCCACATTGGCGCATACTTGAGCCGCAAACCACATGACCGTCTTGGCGTGGAATTAAGTACATAACTTTATTCATGCACATGGTCGGCAACCAGTTCTGCGGAGTTTTAAAGAGAAGCATTTGTCCCTGCACGGGTTGTACGGGTATCTCAATGTCTAGTTGTTCACTCCATGCGGCTGACCAAGCGCCCGTGGCAATAACGAATTGATCTGCTGTATGTTGCGTACCATCTGCGGTGGTGATGGACTGGATACGATTGTCCGAACGGTTTAATTGGCGGATCGGGCAATGTTCATAAATCTGAACTTTAGGATGCTGCTGTAAATAAGCCGTTAATGACTGCAAAAGTCGTGGATTACGGATGTTGGCTAATTGCGAAAAATAAATGCCATGTGCAAAGCGTGCTGAAATGTGAGGATTAATCTGCTCAATTTGATCGGATTGTAAATAATCAGCGTGTTGCATTGGGTCTTGGTGCAAACGGGCATAATCTAAGCCAATTTCAAAATCATCTTCATCAAAAATCAACATGCCAGTTTCATGAATTTCAAAATCAATCCCAGTCATAGGTTTTAATTTTTCATTCCATTTTTGGTAGCTCTGCTTGCCATAACGTGCGAGCGCATTGACTTCATTGGGATATCGCCACGGATACATCGGGGAGAGGATGCCACCACCGGCCCATGATGCAGCGGAACCTGTGCGTTGTTGGTCGAAAATCGTCACCGTACAACCACGTTCAACCAATTCCAATGCGGTGAGTAAACCACTTACACCCGCCCCAATAATGGCAATATTCATGTTCTTTTAACCGATGAATGTATAAGTTTGATCTAAACTTCAGCTATGCCGAAGTTTTTCTTCCATGACTGTTTTTGACTTTTACAGATATAAAAAGCCTTCCTGAACGTCACCATTTCAGGAAGGCTTTGCAGGTTATTTCATGTCTTTCAACATGAGTGCTGCATCTTCAGCAAAGTAAGTCCAGATCCCATCTGCACCTGCACGGCGGCAGCTCATAAGCGACTCGATAATCACGCTATCAGACAACCAACCGTTTTGAATTGCGCCTGCCAACATGGCGTATTCACCACTTACTTGATAGACAAAGGTTGGAACACCGAAGTTATCTTTAACTTCACGGACGATGTCTAAATACGGCATACCTGGTTTTACAATCACCATGTCGGCGCCTTCTTGAATATCGAGTGCGATTTCATGTAGAGCTTCTGCACGGTTACCGATGTCCATTTGGTAATTGTATTTATTGCCACCTTTGAGGTTGCTTGAAGAACCTACCGCATCACGGAATGGACCGTAAAAGCTAGACGCATATTTTGCAGAATAGGCCATGATATTGGTATAGATATGGCCATTGGCTTCAAGCGCTTGGCGGATTGCGCCGATACGACCATCCATCATGTCACTTGGTGCAACCACATCTACACCTGCTTCTGCATGGCTGAGTGCTTGTTTAATTAAGCATTCAACAGTTTCATCATTTAACACATAGCCTGTGTCATCGATAATGCCATCCTGACCATGTGTGGTATATGGGTCGAGCGCACCATCACTGATTAAGACCATTTCAGGCAGTTCTTTTTTTAATAATCGGATGGTGCTTTGGACTAAGCCATCTTCACGCCAAGCTGCTTCAGCCGTTAAGCTTTTATCTTCCTGTGGGGTAACAGGGAATAATGCTAATTTTGAAACACCCAATTCGAGTAAACGTTCTGCCTTTTTTAGTAACAAGTCAGCAGATAAACGTTGTACGTTTGGCATGCTTGGAATGTCTTGAGTTTGTTTCTGGCCTGGCAACACAAATACTGGATAAATGAGATGATCAGTCGTCAGTTGAGTTTCACGCACCATGGCACGAAGCTGGTCATTTTTACGAATGCGACGCATGCGGGTGGCAGGAAAAGCTGGACGATTGAACGTATAGGTCATAACAATCTCATTGATCAGTATTAAACTTTGACTATTGTAGACGCATAATGAGGGTTTGGCGCACCCCGTATTATTTTTTTATTCAATGACAGCGATTCGAGTAGGCTATGACAGATGTAAATAAGAGTTGGACCGGTAATATTGACCTAAACTCGAAGATTGAAATCGATACTTTATTAAATAACATTGCTCAAGCATTTAACAGCTCCCCATTTTTTGTACACAATGCCATGAAAATGACGGTGATTGATGGTCAGATCGAAGCACGTGTCGACATGGCCAGTAATCTAATTGGAAATGTCGCATTCCAAATTTTACATGGTGGTGTCGCGGCAACCCTACTCGACAGTATCGGTGGTATCTCTGCGATGGCAGAATTGTATAAAAAGGCCACAGCTGAAGATCTAGTAGAAACGAGTAAAAAGGTATCTCGCTTAGCGACCGTCGATATGCGTGTGGATTATTTGGCGCCAGGACGTGGACAGTATTTCCTTGCACGAGCTGAAACCTTACGTTTAGGCCGTAAGGGTTGCACTATGCGTATGACCATGGTCAATGATGAAGGTAAAGCGATTGCAACAGCGATTGCATCGTATGCCTATTAAGCCATTTTTAAGTTAACACATTCAAAATGATGAAAAAATAAAGTCCAGTATTGGCAGCAGGGCATGATTTTATCCTGTTGCCGACGAAAAAAAGACTGACGAGTTACATTTTCTATTCTCAGAATATGATTTTTTAGCTTTAAAATGCCGGAAAATTGAAGAAGATAGACTTTCTCACGACACCATTATCTGACAGCAAAGTTGACATGCTTTGCAAAGCTCATGATGCCATGACCAAGTCTGCTAGATTTAGGACAAATCTATGACAGATACCGTTAGTAACCTGCCAGAAACCCCATCTACAGAGCAGCCCACCGATCAGGAATTAAAAGCACGCAGAAAAAAAGGCCTTGGTATAGTGGCTGTATTGATCGTGATTGCTTTGGTGATGTATTTGATTTGGTCAATATTTCTAAATCATTCCGTCAGTACCGATAATGCCTATGTCGGTGCAGAAACAGCGTCGATTACCTCGATGGTCACGGGGCAAGTGGCAGAGGTTTTGGTGAGTGATACGCAGCAAGTGAAAAAAGGCGATGTGCTTGTTCGCATTGATGCTCGCGATGCTGAAATTGCCTTAGCTCAGGCACAGGCAGAATTACTTAAAGCAAAACGCCAATACAAACAAACTGCGGCGAATAGTAGTTCTTTAAACTCACAAATCTTTGTCAGTGATGATGCAATTCATAGTGCAAGCGCACAAGTCGCCAAGGCACAAGCCGATCTGAATAAAGCACAAGATGAATTACAACGTCGTCAACAATTGGCTGCTTCAGGTGCGATTTCTAAAGAAGAATTAAGCACAGCGCAGAGTGCTGTGAATACCGCTAAAGCCAGTTTTGATGTGGCACAAGCAGGACTCGCTCAAGCCAAATCTAGTCAAAAAGCGGCACAAAGTAATAAAGCTGCAAATGATGCATTAATTCAAGACAGCAATGAAAATTCAACCCCAGATGTTTTAATTACACAAGCACGTCTACAACAAGCTCAGTTGGACTTAGAACGTACACAAATTAAAGCACCCTTTGATGGTGTAGTGACACGTCGCAATATTCAAGTTGGGCAACGCATTGCACCGGGAACGTCATTAATGATGGTGGTGCCTGTCTCTCAGTTATATGTCGATGCCAACTTTAAAGAAAGCCAATTGGCAGGGGTGCAAGCGGGTCAAAAAGTTGAACTGACATCTGATCTGTATGGTGACAAAGTTAAATTTAATGGCATAGTCACTGGTTTTTCTGGTGGCACAGGTTCAGCATTTGCCTTGATTCCAGCACAAAATGCCACAGGAAACTGGATTAAAGTGGTTCAGCGTTTACCTGTGAGGATTCGTTTGGATCCAAAAGAGTTGGCAGAACACCCACTACGTGTGGGGCTGTCTATGGAAGCGACGATTGACTTGAAATCGAAGTAATTGCCTATGAATCAGCAAATGCAAATGACTGACCTGAAAGGTGGTCGTCTGATTATCGCTGCCTTGGTCTTGGCATTGGCGAACTTTATGGTTGTGCTCGACATGACCATTGCCAATGTATCTGTGCCGCATATTACCGGTAGCCTTGCAGTATCGGCATCCCAAGGGACATGGGTCATTACTTCCTATGCCGTGGCAGAAGCGATTTGTGTGCCATTAACTGGTTGGCTCGCTGGGCGCTTTGGTTCTGTACGAGTTTTTGTGATCAGCTTGTTTGGCTTTACGGTATTTTCAATACTGTGTGGTTTATCGACCAGTTTGGAAATGTTGGTGTTTTGCCGAATTGGGCAAGGTTTGTTTGGTGGCCCGATTATGCCACTGAGCCAAACGTTGTTAATGCGCATTTTCCCTCCTGAAAAGCAATCCCAAGCCATGGGGATGTGGGCAATGACTACCGTCGTTGGTCCCATTTTAGGTCCAATTTTGGGTGGTACGATCAGTGATAATTTATCTTGGCATTGGATTTTCTTTATCAATATTCCTGTCGGGATCGGTTGTGCTATCGCAGCGATGCGCTTACTGAAAACGGCTGAAACTCCAACGCAGAAATTGAAAATAGACCGCGGTGGCTTACTGCTGTTGGTGTTGTGGATCGGTGCCTTGCAATTGATGTTGGACTTGGGTCATGAGCGAGATTGGTTTAATCATCCATTTATCGTGGTGCTGGCACTGACGGCATTTGTCGGGTTGATTATTTTCACGATTTGGGAGCTGACTGAGCGGCATCCTGTGGTGAATATACTGCTGTTTAAGTACCGAAGTTTTACCATTTCGGTCTTGGCTTTGGCCTTTGGTTTTGGTGCCTTCTTTGGCAGTATTGTCCTGATTCCGCAGTGGTTACAAATCAACTTGGGCTATACCGCAACGTGGGCAGGTTATCTCACTGCAACGATGGGCGTCGGTAGTTTGACCATGTCGCCAATAGTTGCAAAGCTTGCAACCAAATACGATCAACGTGCTTTAGCGAGTTTTGGTTTAAGTATCTTGGGCGGTGTAACTCTTATGCGCGCCTTTTGGACCACGGATGCAGACTTTATGGCTTTGGCTTTACCGCAAATATTACAAGGTTTTGCCGTTCCATTTTTCTTTATTCCTTTGTCCAATATGGCCTTGGCATCGGTACTGCCACAAGACATGGCATCTGCAGCAGGATTGATGAACTTCTTAAGAACCATGGCAGGGGCAATTGGAGCGTCGATTGCAGTAACCATTTGGGATGATCACACCAAAGTCGCACGCAGTGAAATGGTCAGTAATTTACATGTTACTGAGGCACAAAATACCTTGGTGAATCATGGAATGAGTTCAGAAGCTGCTTTGGGTTACATCTCCAGTTTGGTGGATAAAGAAGCCTTAACGCTTTCAGCCAATCATGTGTTCTTAGTCTTGGCAGGTGTCTTTATATTCGCTGCACTGATCATTTGGCTCTGTCCACGACCTAAAGCAGGTGTGGGTGGTGGTCATGCACACTAAATATCATCAAGTATAAAAAACCGCTCATTCGAGCGGTTTTTTTGCGTACGGCGTTGATTGGAAAAAATTAAAGGTCCGAGCGCGCCCGTTTGAGTGCAGACTGCCACTGAGCCAAATGAAATTCACGTTGATCAGCATTCATTTTTGGTTCAAAAGCACGTTCTAATTGCCATGATGCGGCAATTTCATCAAGATTTGAAAACACACCCGCTTTGAGTCCAGCCATTGCGGCAGCGCCCCATGCTGTTGATTCTAAAAGTTTAGGACGCAGTACAGGCACATTTAAAATATCGGCCTGAAATTGCATCAGCATATCATTGCTACTGGCACCGCCATCGACTCGGAGTTCTTTAAGTGGACTAGACAGATCTGACTGCATGGCGGTCAATACATCCGACACTTGAAAGGCAATGGCCTCTAGGGCGGCTCGAGCAATGTGGGATTTATTTGTACCACGTGACATTCCACATAGGAGGGCGCGGGCATCACTGTCCCAATGCGGAGCACCTAGTCCAGTAAAGGCTGGAACCAAAACCACGCCATCGGTATGCTCCACTTGGCACGCGAGTTTTTCAACATCACTGCTTTTTTGAATAATCCCTAAACCGTCTCTTAGCCATTGCACGATTGCGCCAGCCATAAACACACTACCTTCAAGTGCATAATGGGTTTGACCTTGAGCTTGCCATGCAAGTGTTGAGAGTAATTTATTATGGCTATATTGAACTTCGGTGCCGGTATTAAAGAGCATGAAACAGCCTGTACCATAGGTGTTTTTTGCTGTTCCTGCTTCAAAGCATGACTGTCCAAATAGCGCAGATTGCTGATCACCTAAAATGCCGGTAATGGGAATGTTTGCGCCAAGTAAACCTGTAGCGGTATCTGCAATATATTCATCTGAACTGATGATTTTAGGAAGGACCGAAAGGGGAATATCAAATAATTCTAAGAGTTCTTCATCCCAAGCTTGTTGCTGCAAGTTCATTAGCATGGTTCGTGAGGCATTGCTTGCTTCAATCACATGCTCTGCACCTTGTGTCAGGTTCCACACCAACCAACTGTCAATCGTGCCGAAAGCCACATGACCTTGCTCTGCGAGTTCACGTAGACCTTGGGTGTGTTCTAATAACCAGACCAATTTCCCAGCACTAAAATAGGGGTCGATACGTAAACCGGTCTTTTTGTGAATGAGGTCATTGAGGTTTTGTTGAGTTAGTTGCCCACACCACTCGGTTGCACGGCGGTCTTGCCAGACAATTGCAGGAGCGAGCGGTTGACCTGTGCGTTTATCCCAAACCACAGTGGTTTCACGCTGATTGGTCAGGCCAATGGCTTTAATGTCTTTGGCGAGGATACGGGCAGAAGCGAGCGCTTGCTGTACGACGGCAATTTGGGTACTCCAAATTTCCTGAGCATCTTGCTCCACCCAACCCGAATGTGGGGTTTGAATGTGGGTTTCCCGTTGAGCTGTAGCTTGAACTTGTCCATGTTCGTTAAAAATGATCGCACGACTTGAAGTCGTTCCTTGATCGAGTGCCAATAAATAGCTCATATATTTTTCTTTTGTGGTCTTGAAAAATAAAATATTAACGCAATTATGTAATTAAGCGCAGATCAATGTGTAATTGTTTCGAAATTGCATCGCAATTTTTTGCAGTTATGCTATGATGACGCTACTTTGGGGATGTTTCTGGCTTCGACGCTGGTGATGAAACTCATAGATGCATGTCGAGAGCGCATTTTCTCTCGTAAATCAAATTTGCATATTTTAGTCGCAAACGACGAAACTTACGCTCTAGCTGCCTAAGGGCAGCTTGTCCGCATCCCTGAATACTTGTGGTTAGGGGTCCCGACTGAAGCGAACGCACACAAGTCCGTATAAGATCAAGCCTTGGGGTCTTATACTAAATCTTAAAGGATCGCGATTTGTACCCTGTTCGTCGGGTCACAAAGAGCTAAATCAATAGACGATATCTAAGCATGTAGTATTCTCGAGCGTAGTGCTGGCGGACGCGGGTTCAACTCCCGCCATCTCCACCAAAATTCAATTCAGAGATGTTCGACTGAATGTAAAAAAGCCCTTAAATTCAATGTTTAAGGGCTTTTTTATTGGCTGTATTGTCCGATCCTGTCCTAAGCTGTGTGACCCAATTTTTGCCTTCTGCGGGTAATAATTGGGAAAATTTACCCAATTATTTTTAGTCTAGATAAAGGGTATATACAGATGAAACTCACGGATACTGAATGCAGAAAAGCACAGCCCCAAGATAAGCGTTATCGTCTTTCAGATGAAAATGGTTTGTCATTATTGGTGACACCTGCAGGGCAAAAATACTGGAATGTACGCTATACCGTTCATGGTGAGCGTAAGTCAGAATCACTTGGTCTATATCCAGACATGAGTTTAAAGAAAGCAAGAGAGCTTGCCCTTGAGCTGAAATACAAGCATTCCAAATCAGTCTTATACGAAGACATCAAGCCATTTTTTAAAGAGGTGGCAGAAGATTGGTTTGAGAATCAAAGAGAAACTTGGTCAGCAAAGCATATCAGTAATGTGCGCGCATCTTTAGATGAGCTTTACATTGCTCTCGCAAATAAACGAATCAACCAAATTCAGGCACCTGAGATTTTGCAGGTTATTAAAAAAATTGAAGCTAGAGGTTCGACTGAAGTAGCTAAACGTACGCTATCTCGATGCGGTATGGTGATGAAATATGCCATAGCCCACGGTTATCGATATGACAATCCAGCTAGTGATTTGGTTTATGCGCTTAAGAATAAAAAAGTGAAGAATTTAGCGTCATTACCTGAAAGTGAAATGCCTGAATTTCTTAGACGGATTAAAGCCTATCCTGCTGATGCTCAAACGCATCATGCAATTATTTTGATCATGCTTACAGGTGTTCGAGTAAGTGAGTTACTGCAAGCTCGTTGGGATGAGTTTGATGTAGAGGATCGTAAGTGGGATATCCCAGCTGAGCGTATGAAGAACGGTTTACCCCATCGTGTACCTTTAACAGATATGATGATTGATGAGCTTCAGGCGCTACGTTTGACACACAACCAAGACTTATTATTCCCACATAGATTAAATAACAAAGAATCTATGCGCAGTGAATCAATTTTGGCCGTAATCAAGCGTTCTGGTTATGTAGGTAGAATGACAACACATGGGTTTAGATCTTTGTTTAGTACTGTGCTAAATGAGTCAAATTTGTTTAATTCTGATGCCATTGAACGTCAGCTTGCACATGTACCACAGAACCGTATTCGTGCTGCTTATAACCGAGCACAGTACTGGGATGAGCGTGTAAAGATCATGGAATGGTATGGGGAGAAGGTAAAGGAGTGGTTGAAATAATTATGGGATTTGAAAAATAATTTAGTGAGGAAATAAAACTTAAAAGACGTGCTTAGCACGTCTTTTTTTTGCCAAATTTCTATCTTCTGATTGAGGGAATGATATCTAGACTTAATTTCTGAATATGGCTAGTGCTTGTAGAAAGGGTATTTTTATAGATTTTCATCACAGAATTAAACTCGAGCACTAATCCAATTTTTAAGAAATAATAGTTAAAAAAATAGAATTTAAGACTAAAATATTAACTATATAAGAAGTAAGTTTTTAAGGGATAGAAATGTATCTAAAAATCTAAAATACCTTATTTTATTGCCTTTTAGATAGTAAGAAGATATAAAACAATAAATTTTAAATAAAAATTATCTAGACAATATTGAGGGGATGAAAATGAAGTTGCAATGGCTTGATGACACCGATGCATTTTATGATGGGTGTTTTTCGTATCTAAAAGCAAAATTCCCCAATAAGAGACCAAAAATTTTAGGTGGTGAAAAATATACTGAGCAACCTATTTATAATGAAACCGTTGTCGCGTTAGAGCAGATACATCATGTTCTTAGACGAATCGAAGACCGTTCGGCGTATACGCGAAAAGATTATGAAGATGCGCAGGGTAATGATGACCTGAAGATCAAGATTATTAATTTTTATAAAGTGCTAGCGTTAAATACTTCTGATGACATGGCAAATGCCTTTCAAAATTTTGCTAAGCATTATTATTGGGATTCACGAATTTATAACTATAAAAAATTTTTACAAAGTCCAGCAGGGTTGCAAGATTTAGATTTCTTTGACTCAAAGATGTGGAGCGTAGAAAAATTTGATGCTGGAACTTTTTTTGATTTTTTAGATCGCTACAGTGCTTTTCTAGAGTCAGCCTCAACTACAGAAAATGACGAGTTTAAAAAGTCCGATTGGCTTCATAGAAAAATTGCAGAGCAAAATAGAATTTATGAGAATTTACTTACTAGTTACGATCAATTGTTAAAACAGAAAGTAAAATTTGGAATTTGTGTATTTGATGTTCGTTTGCCCATTCAATTAGAGGATGGGATTCATAACTATCAATCTATTTTTTCAGCTAAATTTCTAGGTGATTTTGGCCGATATATGGATAGTGAGTTTGCACAAGATGATGGTGTATTGTTGGTTGTTAATCATGCACATGTCTTGAGTCTCGATTTTGTAGCTATAACATTCTTAGTCATTTACAAACTTAAAAATTATGAATCTCAAGAGAGGTTGGTGGAGCACTATTCTAAAAGGATTCATAGCTATATTGGTACTCGAAGCATTGAAAAAATAAGAGTGACTAATTGTGAGAAAATGATCAATAAAACTTATCCATCAGATCACTTCGTTGGAGACTTGGTTGACCAAAAACAGAAAATTAATTTTCGAGATAAGTTTCTGAAATACTTTTTATCCAGTAGTTTTTTTTTAAATGTAGATAGTGATGAGCTACTGAAAGAGCAAGTAGATTTATACTCTGTATTTTTTAATGATTTCAGATGTTTTCAAGAAAAAATATACATACAACCTAAGCCCCCTAAGACTCGTAAATCCTTATTAGATCAACTTAATACGGCTAGGGTGTTTCTAGATGATTTGATAGATGAAAAAATTGTTTCCAATTTTGATAAATATTTCAATATTAATGACTTAGAACCTAATGCTATAAATCAACTTAATTTGATTGAATTTTTATATCATCAACAAGCAACGGTTCCTAAAGCTTACACGAGTCTTTTGGATGATTTTATCCGAGTTGAGAAGTTGTTAACGCGCATAATGTATCAAAGACGAATAGAGTTGTTCTATTCAGATAAACAGAGAAAGGCTTTTTATGCTAGACCAGCGTTTTCGAAACTAAATGTAGTCTTTCAGCAGTTTATCCTTATTACTATGATGAACTGTTTTTTGAAGGCAAATCACTTATTGAGGGGGTTTAGCTTAAGTCAAAGTTTTGAATTTAAAAATATTGGCTATCGGGTACATCATTTTTTGAAGGAGATGAATGGAAGTTTTCCAGAAGTGATAAGAATTGATGCGCTTCCCACTGTGGAAAATGAGCTAAAAAATTATCAGAAATCTGTACTTAAAGACTTAATAAAAAAAGAAAATGTAGAGTTTAAAAAGGCTAAAAAGCGAGAAGAATCAATCCAAAATTATCTTGAGCTTGTTTTTAAAGAAGATGTCATTGTATTAAGGTTCATATTTGAGGGAGGTTTTGTACAAGGAAGCGAGGATAAGGCGAAAGTTTTTGATTCAATGTTTCGGGATTATGTTGATAATTTGAAGCGTCGCCATACTCAAGGAGTAAAGCTTCTTGGCCATGTTGGTCTTTATGTGCCATATCGCAATGAACATTATATTGATGCCACGTTATTTTTCAAAAATGACACGAATCTAAAAGTGAATTCAGCTGATTTGATAAATGACATTTCAGAGTATTGGAGTAACTATGTAGTCAAAAAAACTGAGCAAATTCAGACCTACATCTCAAAACAGAAAAAGAATGATGATCTGGTAAATCCTTTTGATGATTTCAGTGATGTATGCCTTGTGGCAAAGTCTGTGAAAGTAATACAACTAACGGGTGAACTGAATGATGAGTATTTGGAAATTTACCCAAATCAAAAAAGAAACAAGCAATACATGATTGAGACCATTGCTAAATTTTATGCCTATGCTCCACATATTTTAATTGCTGAACTAGATTTGTCACTTATGCCGAGAAAAGACAGTTTGATTCTGGGGCGAAAAACAAAAAGTAAAAGCGAAGTTAAGTCTTCACAAAAAAGGACGAGAGACTCGAGTAAGGGCTAATAAACAGGCATCGTCGGTTGTAGAAAATAATGACAGCTCCAAGAGAGTTGCTGAGGGATATGTAAACTCTAGCTCTGCAATAGGTGACTTCAACGAGATTCAAAGAGTTATCTCTGGTCCTTTAAAACAAAATAGTGAAGAATTTAGCGAAAATATTTCTAAAGTAGATGAGAGTATTTTAAGTGATGTTGTTGAATCAGTACGTGAGCCTATTAAAACATCCAGAGAGGAAGATGAAAGAAAACCTATTGCGAAATCGGATATAAGTGAACGATCAAGGAGAGTAGTAAAGGTAGAACGTAAGCGGCAGATGAAACCAATACGAGTATCTAAATTCAAATAATGGATTATATAGGATTGCTTTTCATTAGAACCTAACTTCCGCTTCATCCCTTTCCATAAAAATAGGAAGAATTGTTGGGATTTCAATGTTTGCTATAGAAGCAGAAATTTTAAGGCATGAACTCTGATGTTGCCTCGGGCCTTTTTAAAATTGCTAGGATATATATTTTATATTTATTAAATACTTAATCTTATTAATCAACCTTCATCACTCCAAATGATGAAGGTTTTTTTATTGAGTTCAATGCTTACGTTCATGTGTAAAAAATACTGAGCAGTGATTCCTATGTCTTTCACCAAACATAGGAAATACATTCGTGAACGAAGCACAAACCTTACTTGATATTGAAAACTTCATGCTTATGGCATCTAGAAGAAAATACCATTGGAATGATTTCCAGTCGGACTTTGATGCACTTAAAAGAAAAGCAATAGCTGTTCACAATCCAGACTGTAAATACAGCCCTTTAGTACAAGCCTATTTCAATCTGCTCCCTGAAAATATTTCTTGTGAGGATCAGGAGATCTTTGAAAGTAAGAGCGTATTTCAATGCTTTCAGCGGGAGTTGGCTGAAAAGCAGGAAAGCTTCTTGGATGGATTCATTGATCAGATTCGAGATAACCAAGGAAGTTTAAAAAATTATTTTAATGAGCTGTTGCAGCGTCATCGTAAGCTGCTATTGGTACGAGTTGATCTGTCATACAGAGCTTTGGCTCAATCGAGTATAAGTCAGTTCAATCGTGATATTAAGAAGTTGGTCAGCCGCATTCAGGATAAGGATACTATTTTTAAGGATCAGGTCGGGTATGTCTATCGTCTAGAGCAGGGTGGCAAAAGCAGAGGGTATCATTGTCATCTGTTGCTGATATATAACGGTTCTTTGCGTATGTCAACGGCATTCTAAAATTGACCCCTTTTACCTTTCAAATGGCAAAGTAAAATTGACCCCTTTGATCTCGTATTAAGTTTCAACCTGGGGCTGAATCCCAATTCTTTTTTTATCCTTCAAACGAT